>JAISBG010000317.1 GCA_031266315.1 Planctomycetaceae bacterium
GCGTAACAACCCACCGCAACGCGGTGGGTTAAGACACGTTAATAAATTCGCCCTGAAAGGGCAATGGATTAAAATTGCTCCTCCGTTTTGCATTGCCCTTTCAGGGCGATTGTTCGGGAGGCACTTACCCGCCGCGTTGCGGCGGGTTGTTATGCAATGCCCCTAAAGGGGCGAAAGAAAAACTTGCAATCCTACTGCCCCTTGCGTAACATGAGTTAATTAGTTAATTACTGTACTTTCCAAAAAATTTGACGAAAAATATCCGGTATTTTCAAGGTTTTTATAATATAACGGAAATTATGGCTTAAAATTTTTGGAAAGTGCAAATCCTTTATACAATATCATAAACAATATTTATGAGTGTATTTTTCGTGAATATCAATGTTTTAAATACCCCCTTTTTAGATCGAGCCAGACCTTTCTATGAAGTAATATTTTACTCATTAGAACCGCTTGGAGGTCTAGGATTCCTTATTTATGCCTTAATAACATGGATATTACTACCATTACTAGTTATTAGGTTAGGGAGTGGATTTATCGGTGCGGGAATAATCTTGTGTAAAACTCACATTAAACAATATAAATCTTTCTCCCAAAACGGTATGAAGATATTACAAGGAGTACTATATGTCCCTTTAGGTATTCTTATCTTCATTTATGGAATTATATATGTATTTGCTCCAATTATTGAACATGTAGTCATATTAGGAGGCAGATAAATGTACGATGTATTAGTCCAAGATTTTTGAAATGACTTAAAAATTATCGATACAAGAAATATAACTATGTGATGTATTTTTCAGAAAGTAGGATTAATCGTCGGACTTTTACTTTTCGATAACGCCGATACTGTAACGAAAAACACCAAACAAAAAAATTATTGCAATGAAAAAACACAGTGTTTTACCCGGATTCGGTTTGACTTTAGGTATTACGTTAACCTATTTGGGCTTGATTGTGTTGTTGCCGCTTTCGTTACTGGTGTTGAATACGACATCAATGAGTTTTGAGGATTTCCTTAAAGCGGTTACATCGAAGCAGGTACTTCTTTCCTATCGGCTGTCTTTCGGGGCTTCATTCCTTGCCGCCTTGATCAATGCGGTGTTTGGTTTTATTGTTGCATGGACATTGGTTCGTTACAATTTCCCCGGCAAACGAATAATTGATGCGATAGTGGACATGCCGTTTGCGTTACCGACGGCTGTTTCAGGAATTGCGTTGACGGCAATTTGTGCCAAAAACGGTTGGGTGGGCGGTTTGTTGGCTCCGTTTGGAATTAAAATCGCTTACGCACAACCGGGAGTGTTGGTTGCTCTGATATTTATAGGTATTCCTTTTGTGATACGAACTTTACAGCCGACGTTGGAAGACCTTGACAAGGAAGTTGAAGAAGCCGCCGCATCGCTTGGCGCAACAAAATCTCAGACTTTTTGGTACGTAATTGTGCCGTCGGTGTTGCCGGCGTTAATAACCGGTTTTACGTTGGCGTTTGCGAGAGCACTTGGCGAATACGGTTCGGTTGTTTTTATCTCCGGCAACTTGCCGATGAAAACGGAAATCACTCCTTTATTAATTGTAATGAAATTAGAACAATACGATTATGTTGGAGCCACTGCGATTGCCGTTGTGATGCTTATTGCTTCGTTTGTTCTCATGTTTTTTATTAACTTGTCTCAATGGTACGCCCGACGAATGAGTAATTGAAAAGTGTGATGTGCGGTTAATGTCGCAGCAGATTATACTGTGTTAGTGTTATATTTTGGTATTTTTCAAAAGATCGAGATCATGTTTCCACAACCTCATTTTCAACCTAATTTTTTTGACAAAATAACCTCAGTAGCAAAAAAGGACAAAAATATCCTAACCTCATTACCTCATTAAAAATTATCAATGAAGTAAAATGAGGTAATGAGGTTGGTTTGAGAAAATCAATAGGCTACTGAGGTTGTTTAGTAAGAAAAATTAGGTTGAAAATGAGGTTACCGCTAGATTGTCTTCCCGTAATAGAAATAATCTAGTGAATCCTTGAAAAAATATCAATTTTATGACTCACACAGTAGTTTCACCAACCACACATTACAAACTACACATCATAAATCCATGAAAAATGTTTCAATAAATTGGAAAGACCGGATTATTCCGGTGATATTTATTACGATTAGTGTATTATTCCTGACGTTGTTCCTTGTGTTGCCGTTGGCGGCGGTTTTTGTGGAAGCGTTTCGGAAAGGGGTGGAGAGTTATTGTGCCAGTTTCAAAGACCCTTATGCGTGGTCATCAATCCGGCTAACACTTGTTACAGCGGCGATTGCGGTTCCCATGAATATTGTATTTGGAATTGTGGCGGCGTGGTGTATTGCCAAGTTTGAATTTTGGGGCAAAAATATATTGATAACATTAATTGATTTACCGTTTGCGGTATCGCCGGTGATTGCCGGTTTGATTTTTGTTCTTGCATTCGGCAGACAAACAACACTCGGCGGTTGGCTGATTGACCATGACATCAAAATAATTTTTGCGGTTCCGGGAATTGTACTGGCAACTGTTTTTGTTACATTTCCGTTTGTCGCGCGGGAGTTGATTCCATTGATGCAGGAACAAGGAACATCGGAAGAAGAAGCCGCCGTATCGCTTGGTGCGAATGGTTGGGACGTTTTTTGGAAAATCACTTTACCGAACATTAAATGGGGATTGCTTTACGGAGTGATTCTTTGCAATGCCCGTGCGATGGGTGAATTTGGGGCAGTTAGTGTTGTGTCGGGACATATTCGCGGAGAAACAAATACCGTACCGCTTTATATTGAAACACTTCATAACGGTTACGATGCTGTTGGAGCGTTTTCCATTGCAACCTTGCTCGCCGCTCTGGCACTTGTAACATTGATTGCCAAAACAATTGTCGAATGGAAAGTCAAACGTGAAAGAATGTCAGAAAATTCGTAATACAAACGAAAAGTCTCTGATATACAGTGTTAGTCATAAAATTGGT
>JAISBG010000385.1 GCA_031266315.1 Planctomycetaceae bacterium
ATTCTCGCACGGCTGGATATTGCTGAACGCCGGCGAACACAGGACGGTCGGATTAAACTTTCCATTCTGGATAAAGAGTTAGACCTTCGTGTCAGCGTGATTCCGACCAATCACGGTCAATCAATTGTTATGCGAATTTTGGATAAAGACAATATCCGTGTGAGTTTACAACAACTCGGATTTGCGGAATCGGATTTCAAAAAATTCAACAGCCTGATTCGTCGTCCCAACGGAATTATCCTTGTTACCGGTCCAACCGGTTCCGGCAAAACGACTTCTCTTTACGCCGCTCTAAACGACCTAAACACTCCAACCCGAAAAATTATCACAGCCGAAGACCCGGTTGAATACTATTTGCCCGGTATCAATCAGGTTGAAATTAAACATTCTATTGGTCTTGATTTTGCTCGTGTTATTCGGGCAATGTTGCGTCAGGCACCGAATATTATTCTCGTTGGAGAAATGCGCGATCTCGAAACGGCACAAATGGGTATTCAGGCTTCTTTAACTGGACACTTAGTTTTTAGTACACTCCACACGAACGATGCGCCCGGTGCTATTACACGTCTGATCGACATGGGAGTTCCGCCTTATCTGGTTTCCAGTTCGGTTATTGGCATTATGGCGCAACGTCTTGTCCGAACAATTTGCACGAAATGCAAAAAACCTTACGTTCCTTCTGAACTCGAACTTCGCGAAGCGGGAATTTCAGTTGAGCAGGCAAACAAGGCAACCTTTATGAAAGGGCGAGGTTGTTCAAGTTGTAATAAATCCGGCTTTCGCGGGCGAATGGCAATTTTTGAACTTATGATGATGACGGCAAAAATTCGCGAAATGACTTTTAAACAGGCAAGTACTGTTGAGATTCGCAAGGCGGCAAGAGCGGAAGGAATGAGTACGCTTTACGCCGACGGAATCCGAAAAGTTCTACGCGGTTTGACAACAATTGAAGAGGTGATGCGTGTTGCCCGCGAAGTGGAAGGATGATCGCTTTGACCACAAAATCATCGATTTTTAGAAAATTATGGTTTTTTCTTGAGTTTTTTACGGTTTGAGTAAACAATAGAGGTACGAAAGGAAAAATCAATCGCAATAAAAGAAAAAAATTTATATTAAGTTTTGAGGTATAGCAATGCAAGCAATAATGAGAAGACTTATTTTGATAATATTTTGTTTGTTGTTTTTTCCGAAAATGATTTTTTCGGAGGAAGTAGCGACAATAGAAGATGTTGTTGTACAACAAAATGGTGTGGTTCAAATGGAACAACGTAATCTTCCTGATTTCACGGAAGCGGTTATGGATACTGCTTTCAAGGCGACTGGGATAATGAGTTTCCAAGACGATGCAACTAAAAAAAACTTCCACGCAACTGCTTTTTATATTCATCCATCGGGTTTTTTGGTTGCTGTTCCTCATACGCTCCCATTCAAAAAGATGCGTCTTACAGAATCACCTTTGGGGGAATATGCTTGTCAGCCTGTTTCTCGTATTTCACAATACGGAATAACAATGATGAAAATTGGTGCGCGCGAACCGACCCCAAGTGTTCGTTTTGGGAACAGTACTCTACTTAACAGAACCAGTCGAGTGTTTTCTGTTTCAAATTTATATGGAATGGGTTTGTATTTACGACGTGGTTTTTTCGACTGTCGACAGCCAACTCGAACTGAAGTGACTGAAATCGAAAAAGCATTAACACTTGATATTCTCGTTGATGAAGGTGCTTATGGGTCTGCTGTTTTCAATCAAGAAGGAAAAGTAATCGGTATCATTGGTTCCATCATAAATGTAGGCAAATTACCTTTAGCAATAGCGATTCCGACAGAAGAGTTTCTTCCGACATTCAAGAAAATAGCCAATACGGTAACGCTGTATGGTATTAAACTGGATATGGAAACGCAGGAAGTTGACGGTAAAGACGAGTTAATAGTTTCCACAATTGGCGAACATTCGGCATTGACAAAATTTGATATTAAAGTTGGAGATAAAATTACAAAATTAGGAGAATGGGAAATTAAATGTGATACGGATTTTGGGCTTTCACAACTTGCATGGTGTATGGAACATTATAATACTCCAGTGCCGATTACATTGACACGAAAAGATATTGAAATACCTTTCACGGTAAAAATTCCTTGGACGGAAGAGAAATTACAAGGCGAACCCAATCCGCCGGAAAATTTGAAACGGGGATTACAGATTACTGTTGTAAAAAAAGATACGGAAGATATTCTTTTTTCCGGACGTACCGAATCGTTGGCAGGACCGGGAATGACACCGAACACGAAATGCGAATTGACCGGTTTCCTCAAAATTTTTCGGGAAGGAACTTACGCTTTCCATTTGGGCGTTCCCGGAACCGGAACCTTGAAAATCGGTGAGCAATTTGTTATTGAGAAAGATAAAAAACATCCCAAAATGCGAGTTACCGGACGCGGTTTTTTCACTCAAGGACTTTACCGTTTTTCGTTGATATTGGATATTAATGAAACAGTAACAGAACCGTTTATTATGGTGGAAACACCGCTTGATTTTATCGAATCCAACCTCCCTTCACCGCTTTCCGATGATTGGATTTTTTGTCAGGATAATTAATAAAAGGTATTACCATGCCAACCACCGCTAAACTGAATTACGATCAAATCCGCGATAACGCATTACGGCTTTCTCCG
>JAISBG010000401.1 GCA_031266315.1 Planctomycetaceae bacterium
CTGATGTAGGTGAGCAACCTTTTCGCTTGATGTAGGTGGGCAACCTTTCGCTAAATATAGGTGAGCAACCTTTCGCTGAAAGGTTGCGTCGGCGATAGCCGACAGTGAACCAGATTAGCGACGGCAATTCGTTATTGCCAACAGTTTTGGAATCTGGTTGCCTGCCGGCAACAGGGGCAAAGTCGGCTAACGCCGACGTGACCGTTCAGCGAACGGTCACCCACCTTATGATTGCTTACCTTATGTTTGCCCACTTTGTGATTGCTTTACTTTCCTTTTTTTTGAGTGATATTCCGAATGAAGTTTGTTATTGATTATTTCGTTTATCTTTTAGTTCGTGTTTTGTTTTGTGTGGTGCAGTCGTTGAGTTTAAAGACGGGTCACGCATTGGCTCGGAAATTGGCGTGGTTGTTTACCGATCTGATTCCAATCCGGCGGTCATTGCTGCATGAAAATCTTCTAACGGCATTTCCCGAAAAAACACAACAAGAAAGACATCATCTTATTATGTTAATGTGGGAACATCTGTTCCTAATGGGGATTGAAATTGCTCTGGCAAACCGACAAATCCGTGATTTGAACTGGAAAAGTCATATTCACTTGACAGGGGCGTTGCCATTGCTCAGCCTGCTGCATCAGAACCGTCCCGTTATTCTGGTAACAGGTCATTTCGGCAACTTTGAAATCGGCGGTTTTTCACTTGGTATCCTGACCTATCCTTCAAACTCCGTAGCACGACCCTTGGATAATCCGTTTTTGAATCGGTTTATCAAAAATTTCCGTGAATCAACCGGTCAATTCCTTGTCTCAAAAAACGGCGGTGCGCCGGACATTTTGCGGGTTCTTGAAAACAATGGTCTTATGGCGTTTCTTGCGGATCAATCTGCCGGTCCGAAAGGTTGTATGGTTGATTTTTTTGGCAAACCCGCCTCCACTTTTAAGGCAATTGCCTTGCTTTCCTTGCAATTCAAAGCGCCGATTGTTGTTTGCTATTCCTTGCGCAAAATCAACGAAAACGGCGACTTTGAACCGATGAAATTTGAAATGAATATTGCCGGTATTCTTGACCCGCTCTATTTGCCGCCTGATATTCAAAACGTGAAGGAAATCACGCAATGGTTCACACTCAAACTGGAAGAAGGAATCCGTTGCCATCCTGAACAATACTGGTGGCTGCACCGCCGTTGGAAACCGGAAAAGATGAAATGAATTGAATTGAGAGTGAATGGTTGATGTCCCGACATTATTCTTAAACGCAAAAAGAGGTGGGCTATTTATCAAAAAGTCCGCTGGACGGTTGCGCCGCTTGAGTTCTCATTTTGCCGTCGTTAACCTGATTCACTGTCGGCGAGTACGCCGACGCAACCGTTCAGCGAACGGTTGCCCACCTATGAACGGTTGCTAACGGTTTTGGAATCCAATTGCCAAAACAAAATCAGGGGTAAGTCGGCTATTCTGACCTCGTTAGAGGTCAAATATTTATAGAACAAATGTTGCGATATTTAACCGACCCTTTGGGTCGAATATTTATAGAACAAACGTTGCGGTATTTAACCGACCCTTTGGGTTGAATATTTATAGAACAAACGTTGCGGTATTTAACCGACCCTTTGGGTCGAATATTTATAGAACAAACGTTGCGTTTTTATATGCGACCCAAAGGGTCGAATATTTATTCCGACTCGGTTGCTATAAATATGCGCCCCCTAACGGGGTCAGAATAGCCGTCTGAAAACAGGGTACAAGTCGGCTACGCCGACGCAACCTTTCAGCGAAAGGTTGCCCACCTTGTGGTTACCTACCTTATGATTACCCATCATAACGATTTGAATATAAATTGTTTCATTAAAATTAAATTACCCTTTTTTGAATCTTAAAAACAATATGAAAAACTATTTTACTCTTTTTGTGTTTGTGTTCCTGTTTCATTTAATTCTCGGTTGTGGTCATCCGAAAGTAACAGGAACAGTCAAATTCGATGACGGAACACCGTTGACATCGGGTGGTGTTGCGTTTATCAATTTACCGTATCAGGCAACCGGAGCAATTAAGTTTAACGGCAGTTACGAAATGTTCGAACTGAAATCGGGAGACGGTGTTCGACCGGGAACGTATCAGGTAACCGTTTCGGCAACAACCGGCGGCGGAAGTGATGGAACTCCGCTTGTTCATTTAATTGATCCGAAATTTGAGAATCCGTCCACGTCCGGTTTAACCTGCGAAGTTAAAGGAAACACCGTGTTCAATATTACCGTTACAAAACCGGTAAAATAATTGTAATGTTTGTACGTAGATAAAAGTCAAGACGATTCCTTTATTGAATGGTCATACAATCGACTCGTCGTTGACTCCAATTAGCAGATATTTTATAAATATTCTGTCATTGAATCGATACAACTAAGGCAACTGCTCTTTTTGTACTCGTTTATGTAACGTGAAATAACGTGTACCGATGTTTTTGGTTGTGTATTTTGTTTTTTAAACTAAGGAGATTTGAACATGAAACGAACTCGAAAATTTTTCTCATTACTCTTTGTATTCGGCACAATATTTATTACGAATATTGTGTACGGTCAGGATTTGCCGCATTTCAGGTATCACGGAGTTGTTCTTCAAGCAAGCGATTTGAAATATGCTCCGCATGATGATGTGATTTATCCGGCTGTTTTCGCAACAGAAAAACGAATTGAGCAACCGCTCGGTAAGTATTACATGTATTACGCTCCGCATGATATACCGGGCGGAATTTGTCTTGCTTACGCCGATAAACCGGAAGGTCTTTGGAAAGAATATTCGGAAAATCCAATCATCTCCAAAACGTGGGAACCTCATTATCGGGTATCGCATGTTTCCGGTCCCGACGTGATTTGGAATGAGGAAGAGAAAAAACTTTTCCTTTATTTTCACGGTGAAAATAATGTTACACGTTTGGCAAGCAGTGAAGACGGAATTCATTTTCGTTATGAAGGTGAAGTAATCGATACAAAAATGTTTCCTTCCCTTTCGGAAGCGTCTTATGGTCGGGTTTTCCGATACGTTTTGCCCGGCAAAAATAATAAATATATTATGTTACTCATGGGGAATGACAACGGAACCCGACGAATTTATCTGGCATGGTCTTCGGACGGGAGAAAATGGGAAACACGCCCCAAAGCCGTTATGGATCCGCCGCCGGAAACCGACCAAACCGCCGGTGCTATTCTTGTTCAGTGGAAAGGAAAAATTTATATTATCGCTCACGCAAACAACAGCCGTGCGGCTTTCAATGAAGGATACGACCTTTATGTCGGAGAAACAGATGTTTCACTGGAAAAAGTTCAACCGTTAGGAAAGATTTTTGAACGAACCGCTGTTTCTCCTGAAAATCCGGCTGTAATGTCTCCGACTTTGATCGAATTAGAAGGACGTTTATATATGTACTTTAATATCGGTGCAAGGCTTAGAAATAAAATTGCGCTGGCAATTGCGGAAGAGCAGTAATATTCGTTCATAAATTAATTTCACAACAATTTATTCCGTTGCCTCTTGGACATTGCTAAGGCAACCGCTCGCTGAACGGTTGCCTGCTTCTTTTCGCGTTACAATAGGAAAATTTTCTCTGAATAATTACGAAAATTCTACAAAAATTATTACAATTAGACGGACAAATTTATTTTCGGTTTGAATCGGAAATTTTTTTGTATTCGAGTAGTTTGGCGTATTTCAAAAAAGAACCAACGGAAAAACAAAACGAAAACAAATATCCCGGATAACCGTAAAAAATTGCACCGCGCAGAATGTAAAATTTCAAAAACGATCCAACTCCATGAAGGAAAGGACTCCATAAACAAGTTTTTGTCTCTTCATGAAACTGTTCCGCAAAAAGCGTACTGTAATATTGAGCCTTGTCAATCAGTTGTTTGACTGAATCGTAAGAATGATGTTCGATAATTGCCTTAATTGGTCGAGAAGTCATTCCCTCACGAACATCAATAATTTCATGAACCGCCCGCGTTGTCCATGAAGTTGTCCGGCGATGATACAACCGGCATGACTTCGCATCGAAAGGCGGAAGAGAATAACCGCGATAAAACATACGCCGGTGAATAGAATAAACCGTGTTGGCGTCCAAAACAAGGTTGCGGATTTCCTCCAGAAATTCCAGCGTGATAAATTCATCAGAATCAATGTGTAACACCCAATCGTATTTTGCTTTTTCGGTAATAAAATTACGGGTTTCACCGAAATTACTAATACCATTCTGGTAAAACACGCGAACATTGGAAAACGACGCAATAATATCCAACGTCCGATCAGTGGAACCCGTATCAAGAACTAAAACATCGTCAAATGCCGTCAACGGCTTCAGGCAACGCTCAATTTTTGTTTCACAGTTTTTTGCGAGAACACAGACGGAAATCGGAATTGGTTGGTATTGGTCGTTCATTGATGTGCGTGCGGAGTTGGTTTTATAAAGACAGAGACACACAACCGTATGTCCTCGCCTTAAAACAGATGTTCCTTATTACAAGTAAACAAATTTTTGTTGCAAGTCTTTTTATATTTTTTATATTATTGAATAAAAAATGTTGCGGCAAAATTCAATCATTTCCTGAACGGAGCCAAAAGACTGTCGAGGAAACCATAGAACATTTGCGTATCGTAATCCCAAAAATAAAGGTAGAATAGTGCCGCGATGACTAAAACAAGCAAACCTCCAATCAACGCACCACGTGATGTTTGCATTTCAATTTTAGTTTTTGAAACAGGTTCGTAAGGCGTAGATCGCGGCATGGTGATTCGGAAAATGGTCAACACAATAAGCACGGAAGCGAATGTAATTGCCATGCGATCTAAAAATGCCATGTCGGGTAACAGGAAAAATTTCAGTAACGCATAAATTGCCGGAGACATAATAAGCGCGGTCGGTCCGCAAATTGCCGGTGCCCGTTTCGAAGCAAAACCGAACAAAAATACCGCCAGAATACCCGGCGAAATGAAACCTTGAAACTCCTGAATAAAATGGAACACTCCGCC
>JAISBG010000459.1 GCA_031266315.1 Planctomycetaceae bacterium
AACAGGGTACAAGTCGGCTACGCCGACGCGACCTTTCAGCGAAAGGTCGCCCACCTGATGATTGCCTACTTTTAACGAAAATTCCACTGAATAATAACCATTTTTAAATTTTAAAAACACTATGAAAAACTATTTGATTCTTTTTGTTTTCGCATTTCCTTTCATTTTCGGTTGTGGTCATCCGAAAGTAACAGGAATAGTTAAATTTGACGACGGGACACCATTAACATCGGGAGGTGTTGCGTTTATCAATTTGCCATATCAGGCAACCGGAGCGATTAAATCTAACGGCAGTTACGAAATGTTCGAACTAAAATCGGGAGACGGTATTCGACCGGGAACATATCAGGTAACTGTTTCGGCAACAACCGGCGGCGGAAGTGATGGAACTCCGCTTGTCCATTTAGTTGATCCAAAATTTGAAAATCCGTCCACGTCCGGTTTAACTTGCGAAGTTAAAGGAAACACCGTATTCAATATCATCGTTACAAAACCGACAAAGTAATTGTAAGGTTTTGCCCGCAACTCACCAAAATCACCCCTTTTTCAGTGTTTCGAGAACTAATTCCGGTAAACCGGCGGCGATTTTGGTTGGTTTTCCGTGTTCGCGGAGGAACTGGATTGTGAAAATAACTCCAAGCAACTTTGCCACTTCGTCCACTTCCGCTTGTAGTTGACGATGTTTCGCGCTTTTGGTTTCTGCAAACCGATGTTGAGTTGCGGAATCGGAAAATCTAGGGAAAATTGCGGTGTGAAGACCGAAATAATGTTGCGGTTGTTTGGCGTAAAACCGACCAACCGAAATAATCAAGTCCGCATCAATCAAATCACGGCAAAGTGAAATCGGTTCATTGGCTTCGTTGACCCCAAGCAAAGCGTGATAATCACGGCGGCTTGGACGGTGAAACAGAATCCGAACTTCCGAAGGTAAACGATGTTGCAATGTTTTTGAAGCGGTGAACTCTTCAGAATCGGTCAGAAGAATTTGAACGTCCTCGGCGTTAAAACCGTTTTCCAGCAAAACCGTAACAATGTCCGCCAGAGTTTTCGGTTCTTCGGCATACTCGGCGTCAGGAACAAGAAGAACACGGTCATTCGGAAAAACGATTCGGGAAAGAGCCGGAAAACCAAGCGGAATAGTGAGAATTTTATTAAGGTTCATCATTTTCTTCATCGAATAATTGATGAGCCGATTCTTCTAATATCCAGCCGAGACGCCCCAAAAAACGGGCATGGAACAAAGAAAAAACCGACCCAATCGGAATCAACAGGGAAATTCCCGCAAGGATTTGAGGGATTGCAAGGGAAACGGCTAGTATTATCAAACAAAAGAGAGCGGAAAGCAAGAACGAGATAAAATAAAACCACAACCAAACTCCGGAATAATTGATCAACGAACGGCAGGTTTCTTTGGAAAGAACAACAAAATACGAACCGGCTTCCATACTGGAAAGGAAAAAAACCGGAAAAAAAAGATTAAACGAACCAAGTAACAATGAAACAGCAACCAACGCCTGCCGAATTGATAAATTCGATGTCCATTCCGGAATAACCGAAACGGAAGACAGCAACAAATATCCGGGTGAAGCGGCTAAAATTGCCAGTAAAAAAAGCCAAACCGCCAACGAACCGCTTTCAAGTAACCGATATTCCTGCCAATCATCTCTTTCCGGTAAATCATTGCCGATTGTTGTCCAGAGAAATAAACTGTGATACGTATTCGCCAGCAGACTCAGCCCCAGCATGAATGTTACAACACCAAACGGAACACTCAACACAACATATAAAGCATTTAAATTCAGCATTGCCGGCAATAACGTTCCGCCGAGAACTCCCGCAATACAAAGCAATGAAGCCGTAATCGTCCGCCCCAACAACCCCGCGTCAAAAAATGGTACGAATATCCGGTTCAAAAACGGATGTTTCGGTAACGAGGTACGTTGAACCATTTTAAGAATATCACGGTTGGTATGGAGACCTGTTTGTTTTGCGGCACGGCGTTCACGCAATGTTTCCGAATCAGGTTTTTGTTTCGCATTATTTTCCGTATTATTTTTTCCATTATTTTTCGCAACGGTTGGAGTATTGGGATTGTACAAAACCGGTAAGGGCGGAGGGATTTTTGTATTATAATGTTCTTTGATATCGTCATGTTCATTGGTCTCATCATGTTCTTTGGTATTGTCACGTTTTTTTTTATCGTAAAGTTCTTTATCCAGAGAACCTTCGATATAACGATAATCGGTTAAGGTTCGGAAAACCGGTCGTTGTTCCGGTACTTCCGATTGACTGACGCCGTAACCGCCGTTGGGGGAAATAACCGGTTGGATTCGTTCTGATTTTGGTACGGATTTGATTTCGGTTTGCCGCCCGCAATCGGGACAAGTTTTGAAACCGCCAATCTCATTTTCTCCGGCATACATTCGTGTTCCGCAAAGCGAACAAACCACCGGCACCAGTAAACCGGTAACAGACGGCGCAACCGTTTCGGCAAGACCAAATGTTGTCCCGCCTTCAAACGTCAACGGCAACGGCGGCGGAACCGGAACCGTTTTAGGACGAGC
>JAISBG010000516.1 GCA_031266315.1 Planctomycetaceae bacterium
CGATCCCTTCGCTATTTGCTAAAAAGGTCGCGCCGGTTGAGTTTTCATTTTGCCGTCATTAATCTGATTCACTGTCGGCGAGTACGCCGACGCGACCTTTCAGCGAAAGGTCGCCTACCTTAGAAATATTACCAAATGATATTCTGAAAAGGCGGCATAAACCGCAAAACCGTTAAAGTTTTCCTAATCTCTACTTCTGAACTCGTCGATAAGTCTGATGAACTCGGAAGCAGAAAAGATAGAAGGTAAAAAATAACCGGAAAACCGCCTTATGGAGTTTATCGAACCGGATTTTATTCAGGATTCGCCGCCCGAAATTTTAACGGGTCAGGAAGAACCAATCCTTCACGCGGAAAATCTCAGTCTTGGGTTCGGTTCCAATCCGGTACTTCGGGATATTGATTTTTCCGTTTTCAAAGGGGAAACAGTTGCAATTATCGGCGAAAGCGGTTGCGGTAAAACCGTGCTGCTTAAAACATTGATTGGACTCAATAAACCGAATACAGGACGAATCTTTTTCGATGGTAATGATTTGAACAGATTGTCCTATTTTGATCTTGCACGGATTCGGACTCGATACGGTTTTGTATTCCAGCAGGCGGCTTTGTTTGACAGTATGACTGTGAGAGAAAATATTGCTTTTTCTCTTGTTCAACATACGAATAAATCGAAAAAAGAAATTAACGAAACCGTAGAACGGCTTGTTCACGAAGTCGGGCTTTTGCAACAGGTTCTCGATAAGAAACCCGCCGAACTTTCCGGCGGAATGAGAAAACGGGTTGGATTTGCAAGGGCGTTGGCACTGGAGCCGGAACTCATGCTTTACGACGAACCAACAACCGGTCTTGACCCGATTATGAGCGACGTCATCAATGAACTCATGATCGAAACACAAACACGTCATAACGTTACCAGTATTATGGTAACACACGATATGAAATCCGCATGTAAAGTTGCCGGTCGGATTCTCATGTTGTATCCGATTGCCAAACTCGCGGAATCGGAACCGCAAATTATTTTCGACGGAACAACAGAAGAACTCAACATGTCAACAGATCAGCGTGTTCTGCAATTTTTGGGAATCAAAAATCAGGACACAAGGAGTGAATAATAGTGAATAATATTGTGTGAACGGTTCGACATGGACGAAAGACGCTCACCAACGCCGAAAGTAAGCAAGCCGGCGTGTGTGAAAAGGTAATTCGCACGTGTGAAAAGATGATTCACACATGCGAAAAAACAATTCACACGTGCGAAAAGGTAATTTGCACGTGTGAAAAGGCAAGAAATCGGATTTAATATCTCATGTTACGCACCGTAGGTCAAAAAGTCGGCAAAACATACGAAAAATCGAAAGAGGTGGGCGACCTTTCGCTGAAAGGTCGCGTCGGCGTACTCGCCGACAGTGAATCAGATTAACGACGGAAAAATGAAGACTCAACCGGCGCAACCGCCCAGCGGGCGGATCGCCCACCTCTTTCGATTTTTCGTGTGTTTGACTGACTTTTTTACCGGTGCGTAACATGATTTAACACGTTTTTTGTAAATAACGCGTTTGCGTTCCCAACTATTCACTATCAACTATCCGCTATCAACTATCAATCATGGATACTCAACAGCGTGAATTTAGAATTGGGATTATGGTTCTTGCGGCATTGGCAGGGCTTGTTGTTTTGATGGTGTTTTTTGGGAAACAGTCCATTGTCAATTTCGGCGGCGAATACATGGTCAAGGTTCGGTTTCAACGGACGCCGGGGATTAGCCGTAATTCGCCGGTGTTCAAAAACGGGGTGAAAATCGGACGTGTTGCGAATGTTCAATTAGTTGATCAGGATCGGGACGTTGAAGTGTCGATTCTCATTTCCAAAGCACGGAAATTGTACACGAATGAAGAATGTCAAATTCGCCAAACCGTGATTATGGGCGAAGCCTCGTTGGATTTTGTCAAAAAGGCGAATTTTACCGGTAAAATTGAAGAGATTGACCCGGACAAACCGTTGGTGGGCGGAATGTCTTCGGATTTAATGAGCGGATTTTCCAGTATTGAAGGCGACCTGACCAAAGCCATCAACAGTGTGTCCGATGCCGCTGTTCAGTTCAGCAGTATTGCCGCCCGAACGGGTGATTTTCTTGATCGGATTAACACTTTTATTGGAGATTCGGAAGAGTTGAAAGCCCGACGAACCTTGTTTGAAGACACCTTCAACGAAATGCGGGCAACCATGAAATCAATGAATCAGTTTGCCGATGAAGGAAATAAATTTATTGGCGATCCGGTGATTCAAAAAAATGTACGGCAATTTATCACCGATATTCCCGACCTTGTGGAACGTTCACGGACGCTGATGGACGGTTCAAACCAATTTGTCCAAGACGCGCGGTCTTTGGTCGAACGCGGCAATGTTTCGATGGACAAGATTGTTCGGGGACTTGAAAAAGCGGAAACGGCTCTTGCCAGTGTATCGAAAATCACCGATAGTATTCAAGATGATGTTCCCGAATTTATTGCAACTCTTAAAAAAAGTGCGCAGAAACTGGATTCGCTTTTTGACGAACTGAAAATGATTGCCGAAGGATTTCGCAACGCCGACGGAACAATCAAAAAACTGATGCGCGACCCGGAAATGTATGAAAAATTGCTGACAACACTCGACAATATCGAACAGATTACCGATGAAGTCGATAAAATGTTACGAACCGACGTTAAACAGATTGCGGGAAATATCAATATTCTGACGGACAAAGCAGCCCGTGATCCGGCAATTTTTATTCGGAATCTGATTCGTAAACAACCGCCGGTCAAAAATTCGCTTCCGTTTTGGGGTGACGGTCTTGGAAGTGATACGCTGTGCGATTGGAACTCTTGGGAGCAGGAGCTCCAACCGGATAATATCGAAACACCCGAATGGGACGGAATAAGAATTGAAGAATCGCCGACACCAATAAAAACAACAATTGAAACGGAATCGCGGTTTCTGAAACCAGTGTTGCCGAATTTCAAATCCGCCTATTTAACGCTGGAACGTCGAATACATTCGTTGTTGCCGTCAGTTTTTTCAGAAAGCAACAACGAACAACAACAACAGCAAACGCTCCGACCAATTCCTATTCCTAATGGAGTGAAAACACAAAACGCCGCTCCGATTCCCGAAGAAGGTCGGATTGTCCATACCGATCCGCGTTACACAACCACCACCGAAAACGAAAAACCGGTTTACCAACAAACTTCGTACACCGGAGTTTCTTATTAATTGTATAGGAGGTGGGCAATGTATAGAGAGGTGAGCAATGTATAGAGAGGTGGGCGATCCCTTCGCTGAAGGGTCGCGCCGATTGAGTCATAATTTTGCCGTCATTAATTTGATTCATTGTCGGCGAGTACGCCGACGCGACCTTTTAGCAAATAGCGAAAGGTCGCCCACCTACAAAAGATTGCTCACCTCTTTTCGCGTTTAGAATGATGCCATTTTACGGAACAGGGCAAGCCGTTGGTCAATTTCCGTGCGGTTAATTTCTTTGTATCGGTCAAGGCTGAAACCTTCAACGCAAAAACTGGCAACCAATGTTCCATAAACGAGAGCGTTTTTGATTGTTCCGCTATCGAGATTTCCTTGCGAAGCGATGTAACCCATCATTCCGCCCGCAAACGAATCG
>JAISBG010000548.1 GCA_031266315.1 Planctomycetaceae bacterium
AAATATCGACATCACACCGCCAAGCATAATCAGAAGCGCAATAACCCACGCAAATATCGGACGATTGATAAAGAACTCGGACATGATAAACTAATTAACGAAATGCGGCACACCGACAAAATTGTATCTTGACAACGTAAAAACGCATGTCGTGAGTCTTCCCGTAGTCGCGGCACGGCTACAGGAAGATCATCATCGGTAATACGGGAAGGTCATCGTCAGTGATACGGGAAGGTCATCATCGGTGATATGGGAAGGTCATCGTCGGTGATACGGGAAGGTCATCGTCGGTGATACGGGAAGGGGAACGTCTCCGATATTAAAAATGTCTCAACACCATTACACGGTAACATCTTGTAGGATTTCGGGTCTTTCATTCTGTTGAATTAATGCATTTGCCAACCTCATTTTCAACCTAATTTCTCTGACAGAACAACCTCAGTAGCATCAAAACCATAATGAATCAACCTCATTACCTCATTTATTATTCTTTTGCAGAAGTTGATGTTTTAATGAGGTAATGAGGTTAGGTTTTTTTTGCCTTTTTGATACTGAGGTTGTTTAGTAAGAAAAATTAGGTTGAAAATGAGGTTTACGAGCGCAGCCTTGTTGCCGCGTGCCGACTTGCAATCCCGCCGCATTTCCCGCTATTTACTATCAACTCTTCAACATTTACTATCTACGTTTCGACTTATACTCTGTGCTGTCTATTATTCACTCTCAATTACACGAATGAGGTTTGTTGCTTCTTGCGGGTTTACTTTGACATTTTGTTCAATGAACTGCGTGCCTTCGACAACTACGCGGTCGCCTTCTTCGATTCCTGCGTCAACGAGCCATGTATTGCCAAGTGTGCGTTCAACTTGGACAATTCGCTTTTCTACGATGTTGTCCTTGCCGACAACCCATACGTAAGGCGTTCCTTTGGCATCTCGGAAAAGGGATTGTTGCGGGATTAACTTGCCGTTGCGTCGCGAACCCTCGTTGACGGCGGCGCGGACGAACATGCCGGGAAGCAAGGCACCGTCAGGGTTGGGTATTTCCGCACGCAACAACACCGTTCCCGTATTCTCTTGCACACGGTTATCAAGGAATTTGATTTTACCGGATAAAGGATACTGAGTTCCGTCTTCCAACGTCAACGTAACCGCCGCTCCTTGCCAAAACGGAAACAGGTCTTCATTGCTCTTGTGTGCGTATTGCGTCTGTAAGATTTGCGGAACAGCCGGATTCAAATCAACATAAATCGGGTCAGTCTGCTGTATGACCGCCAACTCTTGCGCTTGCCCGTTTGTTACCAACGCGCCAACCGTTATCGTTGACCGCCCAATCTTCCCGGCAAGCGGTGCTTTGACCTTGCAATAATTGAGGTTAAGCCGAGCGAGTTCAAGTTCGGCTTGTGCCTTTTCCAATGAGTAAAGTGCGTCTTCGTATTCTTGCTCTGTAACCGTTAGACTTTCCCTAAGTTTCTCCGCTCGTTGCAATATACGTTTTAGCCCGTTCAAGTTGGCAACAGCCTTGTTATAATGAGCCTGATAAACATCATCGTCAATCTCATACAACTCTTGCCCTTCGACAACGAAAGAACCTTCATCGAACTTACGCTTTAGGACAATCCCATTCACTTGCGGTCGAACCTCCGCCACATTAAACGCTGACATTCTTCCGGGCAACTTCCTAACAAGCGGAACCGTCTCACTTTTAACCGTGTAAACATCAACCAACGGCAACACCTCAACCTCTTGCCCCTCATCACGTTGCTCAACTTCGCCGCAACCCGACAACAACACCAATACACACACGCCAAAAATAAACACAAAAAGTCTCTGATACATACTATATATATACGTATAAATTAGAAAACCGTAATTGCCGCATCAATACTCTAAGTTTGCAACAGTGATACTACACGTTTCCCATAATGAATAATATTGCTCTCAACATCATTTTTCAAGTCAAAACCAAACCGCCACCCGCCGCCAAACTGCCCCAACACCAAATACAAACGAATAAGCCGCGTTTTTATTTTACGAATCTTCTCAAATAATAGAAGAATTCTTCGTGTTGTTGTTTGGCAATGGGTTTCGCTCTTGAACAAACACGACCAAAATTGTGAAATTTTGCTGTTGATTGTAATCTGTTTTTTAGGTATTCTTCTACGGAGAAAAAATTGCCTTTCCGTGTCCCTGCCGGTTGCCTCTTGATTTTCAATCATTTTGACCGTTATAATCCAAACAGAATAGGAATATTTTTCAAGTTATCAGGTTCGTCTATTTGGCTTTTGTTAAAAACGGTGCTATGTTGAGATAGTTAATTTGTATTCTCTGAAAGTTTTCCCTGATATGTATTTAGACAAAGCAAAAAAGAGTGAAAGGAATATTCCAATGAAACGAATGTTCATGTTTCCCATTGTCCTAAGTTTTTTATTGGTCGGATACTTCGCTGTTGCCGCTGCTCCCGAAGCCAATATTCCCAACGGTAAATCCTTTTACAGCAACCGATCAAATCGGGTGTTGCGGACATTGCCTGAAAAAACTCCGGCTCCGCCGAGTACCGAACCGCTGTTGGCTCCAACAATAACATCAGAATTAGACGAATCTAATGAATTATTGGAAAGTAAAACACCTTCAAATAAAACACTGCCCAATAAATCCCCGCTCGTTTTTCCTGATTTTTCGTCCACCGTGCCGGTTCTGGATTCGCCGAACCAAGCCGATAAATCCAATCAATCCGCGTTATCCGTTGTCGAAAAACCGACGGAGCGTCCGTTGTCGAAGATTGACATCAGCCCGCCAATCCCCGCCGCAAAAACAGAACGAACTGAAGTTTATAAAAAAACCGATACCTCGTCCGGTTCAAATTTTATTTCACGCACAACGTTTCCCAATCAACCGGTTTCAACAGAAGACCGCGAAAACAAACAGGAGAATCAACTTGATGAGTTGAATGCCCGCTTGGCGAAAATCCAACTCGAAAAACATAATCTGAACGAAACACTTAAACTGATCGACAAAATCAAATCGTCCGCCGTCAAAGCCCGAACACTTGTTGATCTTGCGGAATATGTTTCGCGGGACAATAATTACAAAAAAGAAGCCGAGCAACTTTTTGCTCTTGCTGTGGACGGAATTGACGCTTTAACGAAGGGCGAAGCGATTGTTATTAAAATTAAAAGCGATCTGAAAACGGAATCTGCTCTTTCCTCTCCGGTTACGGATACAACAACATCCGGTACCGCCGTTTTTACCAAACCGAATAAACCAACAGACTCCGCAACAATACCGCCGCGAAAACCCGCCATCACACTCCTTGAAGAAGACAAACCGGTCAGTTTATCAAACCCCCAAACAGAATCCACACCGAAAACGGCACCAAAATTGGACGAATCGTTGTCGGAAACACTTCCTACTGTTAAAACGCCGGACGTTCCTGTTACATCATCGGTTGCGCCTAAACCGGTTGCTCCGGTTCTCAATCCTGCCGCAAAGAAAACTCCGATATTATTGGAAGATGAACCGGAAAAGAAACAAACGTTGGAAGACAAAATTAACATCATTGAAAAAGAAACGGTTTCACCGCCGACTCCGCCCAAACGTCCCATGATTCTTCTGGACGACGACTCCGAAATATCCAAAGAGGAAAAGCCAGCGGAAATGAAAACGCCGCCGACTCGCCGACCGTCCCTGTTGCTCCGTGAAGAACCGGATACAAATAAGGAAAACGAGAAAAATATTACAGAATCAACAATAAAATCAGAACCTCTTGCAAAGGAAGAACCGGAAACAATGAAACCGGAAATAAAATCAGACGCCAAACCGGACGTTCCGACCACTTCCCCCAAATCACAACGACGATCAATGCCGGGAAGAAAAGTAACATTGGAAGAAAACTAGAACCGGACATCACTTACTTTGTGCAACACGATTTATGTAATATAACTCCTGTTACGTACCGTAGTTAAAAAGTCAAGGTGAAGATATATTATTCATAATTCCTAAGTCCGTAGGACTTTAACATGGATAACCCCGTGCAAGTGTAACGCAGCACGGGGTTAGGCAACCACCAAAACCGGAACTACGTAGTAGTTCAATAGAGAAAAGTTATTTTTGTCGTGAGCGTGTTGAACTGCTACGCAGTTCGGTTGGAGGCGGCGTATTACTTAATACTCAATACCCCGTGCTGCACTTCGTTTGCACGGGGTTATCCACGTGAAAGTCCTACGGACTAAAAATCATGAATAAACACTTCACCTTAACTTTCATTCGAAACGGTTTACTTTTTACCGACGGTGCGTAACATGAGATATAACTTTATAAAACGTTATTTTAATTTTGTTTTTTGTTGAACAATTATTACAGGCAAGGAAGCCTTGACAATGTACAAATTATTACTCTGTTGGCGTTATCTTTTAACGCGGTATATTGCGTTGGCGTCGATTATCAGTGTAACGCTCGGCGTGGCGACAATGATTGTGGTCAATGCGGTGATGCTTGGTTTTGTGAGCGAAATGAAGGATCGAATTCACGGGATTCTCAGCGATGTAACGGTTGAATCCATTGACGCGAATCGCGGATTTCCAGATACGGCGTGGCATATTGACCGGATTCGGGAAGTTGCCGGTGATTTGATTGAAGAAATGACGCCGGTGATTGCGGTTCCCGGCATGTTGACATTTCGGGTTGGAATTGAAGGCGATCCTGTTAGTGTTCCGATAGAATTGATGGGAATTGATGCGGTAACGCAAAGTCGGGTTAGTGAAATCACGAAGTATCTTCAACATCCGAACAACCGGCGCGAGTTGAATTTCAAACTTCGTGAAAACGGTTACGATATTCAGGGTGCCGGAAATAACGGACGCGGTGCCTATCGTCATCGTATGCGTTACGCCGGTTGGGAATATCGCCGCAACCATTTTGCCGAACAGGAAAAAATCCGTATCAAATATGAAGAAGAACGTATCCGGTTTGAAAAACAACAGAATGCGGCACGAAATTCTATAACGTCCAATTCTTCGGAGGAATTGGAATTACCGCGTGATCCGTTTGCGGAGGCTCCGAGTGCTCCGGCAAAAAAATTCGATCCGGCAAAAGAACAACATACCGGCGTCATTCTTGGAATTGGTATTTCGCTTTACAATCGCGTGGATCAGGTTGATTCTGAAACCGGTCAGAAAATGGTGATTGACAGTCTTGCGTTGATTCCCGGTGATGACGTTATGATAACGTTTCCGACTGCCGGAGTTCCGCTAAAACTCCAGAGCGATAGTTTTACGGTGGTTGATCTTTATGAGAGTAAAATGATGGAATATGACAAGAGTCTTGTTTTCGTACCGATAGAAAAGTTACAACAACTTCGCGGAATGTTCGATCCGGCAACCGGTAAACCGACAGTTACGCAAATTTTGATTAAAGCCAAACCGGGAGCCGATATTGACGTGATTCGTGATAAAATTCGTGCGGTTTTTCCGCAGGAGTTGTTCAAAGTCAGCACTTGGCGGGACAAACAGGAAACATTGCTTGCAGCCGTGTTCAATGAATTAGCAATGCTTAATGTTTTACTTTTTCTGATATTTGCGGTTGCCGGTTTTGGAATTTTGGCGATTTTTTATATGATTGTCATTGAGAAACAAAAAGACATTGGAATTTTGAAATCGCTTGGAGCGAGCAGCGGCGGAATCATGCAGATATTTTTATGTTACAGTTTATTGCTTGGAATGGTTGGTTCGGGATTGGGGTTAATTACCGGATTATTATTTGTTAAATATATTAAAGAGATTGCGGGAGTTTTGTCCTATATTCTTCGGAGTGACGTATTTAGCCCCGAAATTTATTCCTTTTATGAAATACCGACAATTGTACAACCGACGACCGTATTTTGGATTATTTACGGTGCAATATTTATTGCGGTTGCATCCGGTGTTCTTCCGGCGATTCGTGCCGCGAGACTGCATCCGGTTGAATCGTTACGAAGTTAAACGTGAAACGTGAGCCGTATTAAATTCCGCACGCAGCCGCCAATGATGAAAGCCCGACCAACTGCAGATTTTCGTCCAATCAAGCCGTGTCTTGATCCGCCGGAACCGGCACCGAAACCGAATGTTCGGCTTTCCGGTGTTCTGCGGGCGCCGGACGGGCGTACACTGCTCAATCCGCCAACTATCGAACTCGACGAATTGTTTGAACAACCTTTACCGTCTCCTACCGCATCTCCTAAAATGATTCCTTCCGCGTTCAAAGAATCTGTTACAAATTCAGTCCGGTCAGCAGTTCCGGGTCAGGAATTGTCGTTTCGCGCACCGTTTTTGTACGAAAGTCTTTCGGCTGTCGAAAACACAAAAACAATATTTGACAGGAAATTGTTTGACCGGAAAGACGATCCGATAGAACCGTTTCATTTGAAGATTGACCGGACGGAAGAATCAAGACGAACAACTCATTTGCCGGAAATTCCGCCCTTGCCGAATTGGGAACGAAATTTTGATGAACAACCGCTTACCGTTAAAACTTCCCGCTTTTCCGACGAAACCAATCCGGAAGAATTTCAATTAAACGAACACTTTGAAGATATTGACGTTTTCTTAACCCGAAATAAAATGACACCGCAACCGGACAGAAACAATAATTCCGTACAAGAAAAAGATTCCGAACAAAAAGAGAATTTTGAGCAAAAAAAGGATTCTGAACAGAAAAGGGATTTTGAACAAAAAAAAGATTTTGAACAGAAAAAAATTATTTTACCGGTTATCCATGTTGTTCGCGGAAACCGTGAAACCGTGTTCCGCCGAAAACGGTCTGTTTCCGTTCTGAAAAAGAGGGAAACTTCTGTTGTTCCGTTGGAAAAACCTGTTAATGAATTACTTCGCACGGAAAATCTGACCAAAAGTTATTACAGAAAAAAGTTGAAAATTCCTGTTCTGAAGGGGGTAAATTTATCGGTTCGGTCGGGAGAATTTGTTGCGATTATTGGTCAAAGCGGTTCCGGTAAGAGTACGTTATTGCATTTACTTGGTACGCTGGACAGTCCTGAATCCGGTTCTGTTTATTTTGAAGATCAACGGATTGACAATTTACCGGTTGCTCGGCGTGATTATCTCCGTAACCGGTCGATTGGTTTTATTTTTCAGTTTTACCATTTTTTACCGGAATTGACAACGTTGGAAAATGTATTATCGCCTCTTATGATTCGGGAGGGGATTTTGAGTTACTTTTTTCGGCGTGGTTTGTATATTGAAAAGGCAAAAACGTTACTGGAAAAGGTTGGCTTATCGCATCGTCTGAAACACAAACCGTGTGAACTTTCCGGCGGAGAAATGCAACGTGCGGCGATTGCGAGGGCGTTAATTTCCGAACCGAAAATCCTTCTGGCAGACGAACCGACCGGCAACCTTGATGCTGTATCGGCTGCGGAAATTATGGAATTGCTTCAACATCTCAATAAGGAACAAAAATTAACGATTGTCATGGTAACGCACGACAACACGATTGCCAACACGGCAGATCGAATTGTTCGCATGGTGGACGGAGTAATCACCTAAAACCGTAACATCTGACGGATGCAACTAGCGGTGCATCCGTCACTTGGCAACTCATTAACAATTTACGGCGTAACAGTATGTATTGCCCGAAAACTACTGCCGTGCAGCAGTTCGTCGATGGCGTTTTCTGCGTCGGATAATTCCAGATGTTG
>JAISBG010000551.1 GCA_031266315.1 Planctomycetaceae bacterium
CAAACCGCAGGGATATTGCTTTCGGGATTATTTGTGTTATTACAGATATTTGATTATCTGGATTCCAGAGGAGGCGACCTAAACCAAATCACAAAACTACGCTCCCTACTAAAAAAATGCTTGCCAAACTTTGTAAAAAATGTGTAGATACTTTTGGTTCACAGGAGTGAGTCGGCTATCGCCGACTCAACCTTTCAGCGAAAGGTTGCCTACCAGATATTTGCCTACCGGATGTTAGCCTACTGGATATTTGCCTACCTTACAACGATTGTCTGCTTTATGATTGTTTTTTTATTGAGTTTGTTCCTTTTTTGAATTGTTCCTGATGTCTCGTCCATTGAACCGTGCTTTAATCGAAACAAGTTTGGAGATGAAGTGTATGCTCTTCGTCATCATCGCTCTTTCCATTGTTATCGGTGTCAGTTTTCTGCTGTACTACGGTGTAACCCGTCAAATTGTTTTGGCGTTAAACCCGATTATGGCAAACACTTGGGCAGAGCAATATCTTCAGGAAGCCCATTGGGAAGCGTTTGCCAACAGTAAACCCAATAATTCGGCAACTTCTAATGAGTTGCCCTTGCTCTCGATGCCCAAAAACACCAATGTCTCCGAATTTCGGCAGAAAATGGAAGAAATCATGAAACGTATTCAAAACAGTGATTGGAAAGCGACTTGTATTGCCAATCCCGATAAACTCCGTGAAATTTATTTCAATGATTTCGATATCGCCGAACAGGAAGAACGGAAAAAAAGAACCCAACAAGATTGGGACACTTACGCTTCCGTCTTGAAGAAGTTTCCTTATTATTTGAGCGATTCCGACTTTCAACCGGAAAAAGCTCTGCGATATGAATTTCAATTTGACGAGAAAAGGACTTATCATTATTTTGAAGAAGTCCGAATGAATCGCAATAGCGAGTGTGCGGTTTGCCATGAGTTTAATCAGGGGGAATTGATGGGAGTCGTCCATGTTGAAATTCCTGAATCTGCCGTAAAAAAGGTGTTGCAACGTTATTGGGCGTACATGCTTGCGGCGGCAATAGTTTCGGCGTTTTTGGCAATGGTTGCGGTCAATATTGTGATTCGTTTGGTTGTGATCAAACCGCTCAAAAATCTTCGGGAAGTTTCGGAATCTATTTCGCGCGGTGAGTTGTCGAAACGGGCGAATATTCGCACCGGTGATGAATTTGAAGTTTTGTCCGAAGCCTTCAACCGAATGTTGCGGCATTTGGTCAATTCTCAGGATATGCTCCGCAAAGCCAACAACGAACTCGAAAGCAAAGTCGATGAACTCGCACATCTAACAATTCAACTCTACGAAACCAACCGAGTTAAAAGCGATTTTATGGCAACCATGTCCCATGAACTCCGTACTCCGCTTAACAGTATTCTTGGATTCAGCGATGTACTCGGTTCTATTTCCACGCTCAACGATAAACAAAAACGTTACGTCGAAAATATCAATAATTCGGGACGTTCTCTGTTGTCCATGATTAACGATATTCTCGATATGGCGAAAATGGAAGCGGGACGTATGGATATTCAGACGGTACCGTTCAATATTGCCGCAACCGTCGCCGCTCAAGCCGATATGGCAAAACCGCTTGTTGATCGGAAAAATATCGATTTGGAAACAATTCTGGAACCGAATCTTCCGCCCATGAAACAGGACGAATCACGGATTCAGCAGATTTTGAACAATCTCCTTTCCAATGCCATTAAATTCACACCGGAAGGCGGACGTATTCGTCTTACCGTCCAGCAACTTCCGGCTGTTCCTGTTCCCGCAACAGTAACTCCGGCTCCTATTGCCGGTGCTGCCGCCAAAATTCCGCGAAGCCGTGATATGCTTGAAATTAAAGTTACCGATACGGGTGTTGGTATTTCGGAAGAGGATCAACAAATTATTTTTGAAAAATTCCGGCAAGGAAAAAGCACCATGACCGAAGGTGACGCGATGAAGCGTGAACATTCGGGAAGCGGTCTTGGTCTTTCGATTGTCAAGGAAATCTGCAAAATGCTGGAAGGTGAAATTACGGTTGAGAGTCAACTCGGTATTGGCAGCACGTTTACAGTTCGCCTTCCTTGGGTGTTGGAACCCAAAGCAAGAGCCGGCTCAGAAATGATGGCGGAAATCCGCCAGTTCGCCCAAAACCGTGTCGTCCGGCAAAAAGAAACCGATTGATAGCGTGACAACTCCGGCGGTGAAACAAAATGCAAGTCAATTTGTCCAATGAAAATAAAAAAAGTCCGGGCGACTCTTAAAGAAAAAGTCATCGCTCCGGACCCATCCCCCCCGGGAAAAACTCATGATTTGTATTAAGGCACTTGCCCCAGTATTGGTGATCGGTATCTCACCTCCCAAACTTTGCAAAAAACGGAAATTTTAATGATCATTCTCAAATAAATTTGACGTAAACAGCAGTCGTCATGTCCCTATTGATTAAAAAGTCCTTTTTGTCCCTAAAGTCCCTTACTAAAACAAACCGATTTAACAGAACTAAATTATTGTGTATTTTGAAATACTTGTGGAGGATGCTTCGGGTAAATTACTATTGGAACATCTGGTTCCCAAAATTTTAGGACCCAAAGGTAAACCGAACAAATATCGGATTGTCAATATTCAGGAACTAAAATACCGGATGATGGCACGAATGCCGCGTCATCTTGCAAGAACATTGCCATGGGACACAATTTTGTTTCAAACATTGACAATTCAATTGAAGGCGTATGGAAAATCGTTGCCGCGTAAAAATGGAGTTGTCATTATTGTGGTTGATCTTGACTACCGTGATTTCAAGACTTTTTATAATCAGTTGAACGCTCTTTTTTCTATGGGTGAACCGATTCCGGCAGGTAGAGTGCGGTTAGCGGTTGAAGAAGTCGAAGCGTGGCTGTTGGGTGACCCGAAAGCAATTTACCGTGCGTACCCGTTTGCCAATGAATTTGTTTTGAAGAATTATCAACAGGATTCGATTTGCGGAACATGGGAATGGTTAGCGGATGCAATTTTTCGTGGTGGTTCGGAACGTCTCACAGAAATCGGTTATCCTCAAATCGGACGTGAAAAATGCCAATGGGCAGATAATATCGGTCAATATATGACGGTTGACGCCAACCAATCCCCTAGTTTTCAGGCATTCCGCGATTTATTGAGACAGTTCATTGCACCTGATTCGCCCGGATTAAGTGCCCAAACATTGAAAAGTCCCTTTTAAACGCGAAACACACGAAAATTCGCGAAAAGAGATGGGCGACCCTTTAGT
>JAISBG010000556.1 GCA_031266315.1 Planctomycetaceae bacterium
GGAAGAAAAACTGATATTTAGCCCCTGCGTAACATGAGTAAATTAAATTGAAATTATTCAAAATCAGATACTACTTTATTTGCGCACAATTCCTCCTGTTTTCGTTTGCAACTTGTACGCTTGCGACTCTGTCCGCAATCAATGAGCCGTTGTCAACAATTTATTTGACTTCTTCGGGTTTCAGTTTGCGGTATTCGATGTTGCGGATATTTCCTTCGCTGACCCATGTACAGAAACCTAATGGTTGGTATTGGGAAGTTTCATCACGAAGAGAAATTTTCTTTTCACCAATTTTCAAATCAATAACCAGTGTTTCCTTACGCTTGCCGTCTTTGGTCGGCTCGTCAATCCAAACTCGAATCAATGTTCCGGTTACGAAAATGCGGAATTTGTACCATTGATTGTCCGAAAAACTGAAAAAAGAACTCGTCTCGTTTTCCGAAGCATCCATGCTGTCAACACAACTCAAACCAATTGTGCCGCCGCCCCAACCGCCATTGATAAACGTACAACAACTGTCGCCAACCGGAAATGTTAACGCCGCAAAAAAATCGTTACCCATTGTCCGCTTCGCTTCGTAACGGATTTCATAATTAACACGGGGAAATACTTTTTCGTATTTCACTCCGGTAATCATTGCCCCCTGACCAATCACCAGATGACCGTCTTTGACCTTCACCTCGCCGTCACCGCCAAAAACCGGAACCGACCAATCTGTAAGCGTCTTACCGTCAAAAATTTGTTGCCACGCGTATTCTCCCTGAAGTTCGCCTGCAGAAAGAAATGAAATTACAAAAAATAAAATACTCATAATAGTAGAGAGTTGATAGTGGAAAGTGGATAGTAAAAACAGTGGATAGTGGAGAGTTGATAGTGGATAGTAAAAATAGTTAATAATTGATAGTGAATAATGGGAACACAATAAATCCGCTTGCGTCACTATCCACTATCAACTAATTCACTATTCCTGTGCGATAATGTCTGTTGGATCGTCAATTGTTTCATCAATTTGCACTGCCGTATAACCTTTATAAGTTCCGGGGCGTCCCCAATATTTCGGAATACCTTTGACACTGATCAAAAGCGGCGTGTTCACATTTTTTTGCGTACAAATAATATCGCCCACCCGCAATTGGAGAAGTTCATGCATCTTAATCTTGGCATCAGCCAGTTTGACCTTGAGCGGAACATGGACATTGCGAATCGATTTACTAATTTTCTTAATTGATTGTGGAGTTGCCTGTTTTTTGTTATAAGTTGTCCACGCATTGGTGTTCAACTTACCGGCAATCCGTTCAAAAGAATTATAAGGAATACAAAGGTTGATGGTTCCCCGAACTTCCGTCAATGCCACTTCAAAACAAAGCAATACCACCACCTCATTGGGCGGAACAATCTGAATCAACTGCGGATTGCTCTCCGTCTGAATCACTTCAAAATCCAAGTCCATCACATTTTCCCAAGCATGTTTCAATTCTTGGAGAAATAATTTCGTTATCCGTAACACCAAACGCTGTTCAATATCCGTCAATGGACGACGTGTTACCAATGTTCCTTCACGACCGCCGCCAAGCAACCGGTCAATCATCGGATAAATTATCGACGGGTTGATGTCAAGAATCAGATTACCTTCAAGCGGTTCGGCGCGAAGCAAATTGAAACAAGTCGGATTGTCAAGACCAAAAATAAATTCACTGTACGCTAATTGATCAACACTTGTCAGTTTCACATCAATCACCGTCCGCAACATCGCTGAAAGTCCGGCAGCAAATTTTCGCCCAAAACCTTCGTGCATTGTCTGAAGCGTTTTCATCTGCTCCCGATTAACACGTTCAGGACTTTTGAAATTGACTGGTCCGATTTTTTCCTGATGTACCCAACTAGAACCAGAAGAAATAGACGACGCCGCTCCACCACGTATCGCCCCACCCATTCCGGGAATAAGAGGCACACTCTTGGTGTCTGCCGCTGTTGCGACAGGTTTGGCGTCTTTCTTCTCCGACATCGACATGATGTTCAGGAGATTTTCAACTTCTTCCTGTGAAAGTACTTCTCCAGCCACTTTTTAGTTAATAGTTAATAATTAATAGTTATATATAGTTAATAGTTGATAGTGAATAATGAACAATATCGCATACAAAATTATTTTACAAAATAATTACCATTACAGAATAACTCCGCTCGCGCAACTATTCACTATTAACTACTATCTGATTTTGTTGGTTTTTCCGGCGGCAAGGTGTGCGTTTTTTACGGCTTTATCGTAAAGCGGACTTTCCGGGCAAAGTTTACTAAGGTCTCGAAACGCAATAAATGCCGTTTCAAATTCATTTTTGCGGAGCGAAAGTTCCCCTTTGAGATAAAGCGCACGGTCTAATATAACAACATCAGGCGGATGCTGCAAGAGTTTTTGTAAATAAATTTCCGCCTGATCATAATCCTTTTTTTTGTACGCTTCATACGCCAGTGTCCAGGTTGCGTGCGACCAGTGTTCACCGGCTTGGTAATTCCGGTAAATCCGAGTCAAATAGGTTGCCGCTTTACGCCCATTTCCGTTCTGCAAATCATCTAACGCCATAAAATATAACGCTCCGTCAATATGTTTACTGTTCGGAAAACGACCCGCCAGCAATTGAAAATAGTAAACCGATTTAATCGTATCACCGTAAGAATCATAATAAATTCCAAGATACCAAAGCGCATCCTGATATTGCGGCAACGAAGAAAATTCGTCAACAATTTTTACAAGCAAGGTAACCGCATCCTCTTCCTTACCGAGTTGATAATTGGCTTTACTCCGTAACAGTAAGGCTTCGGCTAAAATTGATTCTTCCGGTTTTTTGGCAATAAGATCAAGAAGTTTCACCTCCACCTGTTCATACCGTTTGGCATTGTAAAGCGAATTACTGTCACGGATTATTTTCCGTTGTTCTGATTCGGAAAGAAGCGGCTGAGTTGTTGTTCCGGTTTCCGATATTCCTGTCGCGGAATTTTTCGTCAGTTCGGCTAATTGGTCGTGAGTTTCCTGAAACAGATTTTTCTGAACCGTGTCCGACAATTTCACACGCGATCCCAACGTTGAAAAAATCGCATTCGCCTGTTCGGAATCACCCAATTGAGCATTCGACAACGCCAGAAGAGAACAGGCTTTTACGAACGTTATTTCGTTCAATGTTCCTTCCGCTCCTGTTACCGCATAATTGATGTAATATTGTTTCGGCGTTATCAACTGATTATATTGTGTTGCAAGAATTTGTTCCAGTTGCTGGGCGGCAGCAGAATAATTTTTCTGATCATAAAATCGTAACGCCTGCCAAAACCGGTCTAAATCAGTTCCCTGTGTTGTCGGAGATTGTTGTCGTCCGGAAAAACGTCCGCCGCCGCTTCCGTTGTTCGATGTCCATTGTCCGTTGTTATTGTTACTGATTGTATTATTATTATTATTATTATTTCCCGATGTCCATTGTCCATTCGGTGTTTGTCCTCGCGACGGGTAGCCCGCCGGATTTCGCCCCGCCCACGAATTACCGCCCAAAGAAGGATATTGCGGTGTTGTTGCCGAACCGGAAACTCCCGCCAATTGATTGGTTGTTTCCGTAACAATCGCGTAAATTTCCGCACGTCCGAGCAATGCCGCCTGACTTTGCATTTCCCGAACAATTGCGTTTGCCTTGACCGAATCACCGCTTTTCGCATAC
>JAISBG010000558.1 GCA_031266315.1 Planctomycetaceae bacterium
TCATCATTCACGGCTTTCGATATTTTTGCAAGTTCTTTTCTTTGCAATTATCGGTATGCTTGGTTCTTATTCTGTTGCTTGGTACGGTATTCGGTTGAACACTTGGGCGAATGCTCGAACCGCTTTTGCCTCGTTACGTGGTAAAGCGTGGGATGTGGTCAATATTCCGTTACGTTCCGGTATGAGTGTTGGTTTGTTCCTCATTTCACTCGAACTCATTATCATGCTTTTGATTTTGATGTTTGTTCCGCGTGAAACGGTTGGTCTTTGTTTTCTTGGTTTTGCTATTGGTGAATCGCTTGGTGCCAGTGCGTTACGTATTGCCGGCGGTATTTTTACCAAGATTGCCGACATTGGTTCCGACTTGATGAAAATTGTTTTCAAGGTTGGCGAAGACGATCCGCGCAATCCGGGCGTGATTGCCGACTGCACCGGTGATAATGCCGGTGACAGTGTTGGTCCGACAGCAGACGGTTTTGAAACTTATGGTGTTACCGGTGTTGCTCTCATCTCATTTATCGTTCTGGCAATTCCAGACATTGCGTTACAAGCGCAGTTGATCACCTGGATTTTTGCTATGCGGGTTTTGATGGGTTGTCTTTCCGGTTGCGCTTACTTCATCAACCAGTCAATTTCCGAAAAGAAATACAGCGATAAAGAAAAATTCGACTTTGAAGAACCGTTGACTTACCTGATTTGGATTGCCGCGGTTCTTTGTATTGTAACATCATTCCTGTTAAGCGGATTAATGCTTGCGGATTTACCCAATGGAGCCTGGTATAAGTTGGCGGGAATTATCACTTGCGGAACACTGGCAGCAGTATTGATTCCAGAGTTTACGAAAATCTTTACGAGTTCCAAATCGAAACATGTTCAGGAAATTGTTACGGCATCACGCGAAGGCGGACCGTCACTGAATATTTTGTCCGGTATTATTGCCGGTAATTTCAGTGCGTTCTGGACGGGCGGTTTGATTGCTGTTTTGATGGCGGTTGCTTATGCGATTTCGCTTTGCGGATTAACCGATCCAAAAATTCTTGGAGAACACGCCGCAATCTTTGCGTTTGGTTTGGTTGCGTTCGGTTTTCTTGGTATGGGACCGGTTACCATTGCCGTCGATAGTTACGGACCTGTTACAGATAATGCCCAATCAATTTTTGAACTGTCGCAAATCGAATCGGTTCCGGGAATTAAAGAGGAATTGAAACAAGATTTTGGTTTCGATGTTGATTTTGAACATAGTAAATGGTGTCTCGAAGCCAACGACGGAGCCGGTAACACATTCAAAGCAACAGCAAAACCGGTGTTAATCGGAACCGCTGTTGCAGGAGCAACAACGATGATCTTTACGATCATCCTGATGCTTGAGAAACTCGGTGTATTGAATCTTGAGTTGACGCAAGCTCCGGTGGTTCTCGGTTTGATTTGCGGTGGAGCCGTCATTTTCTGGTTCAGCGGTGCCGCGTCGCAAGCAGTAACAACCGGTGCTTATCAGGCTGTTGAGTTCATTAAAAAGAATATGGACTTAAACAAAACCGAAGCAGATATTAACGATTCAAAAAATGTTGTTTGGATTTGTACGGATTATGCACAAAGAGGAATGTGGAATATTTTCCTTGCGTTGATTTCATTGACGCTGGCATTTGCATTTGTTGATCCAAACTTCTTTGTCGCTTATCTTGTTTCGATAGCGATTTTCGGATTGTTCCAAGCAATTTACATGGCAAACGCCGGTGGTTCATGGGACAATGCCAAAAAAGTGGTCGAAGTCGATTTGAAAGAAAAAGGTTCTGATCTTCACGCTGCTGCTGTTATCGGCGATACCGTCGGCGATCCTTTCAAGGACACTTCGTCAGTCGCGTTGAATCCAATTATTAAGTTTTCGACGTTGTTCGGACTTCTTGCAACAGAAATTGCCATTGCGATGAAGTATTCGGAACAGGTTATTGAGGGAACAGCGGAAAGCGCGAAACGTGTTACAGTTGTTGCCGGTCCGTATGCCGGTTATACCTGGCTGATTTCACTGGCGTTCCTCGCGGTAGGACTTTATTTTGTCTGGCGTTCGTTCTACAAGATGCGGATTCCGGTCAAATCGTAACGCAGCCGCGTTTTTGTAACCGGCGAAAAAAAGAACCGGAGACGGAATGAAAAATATTAGTATTAAGCATTAAGTAATACGTCTCCGGTTCGCCCCTTTTCATTAGAAATAATATTGGGAGGTGAAATTATGGCAACAACGGAAATATTGAGAACAGTTATTCATTCGACACAATTGGCGTCGGTTATTGATTTACCTGTTGGTTTACAGAATCAGGATGTTGAGATTATCGTATTACCATTGATAAAATCACCACAACCAAACATGTTATAGGAATTTAAGCCTGAAACAGATTTGAAAAAATTAAAAGGTTGTCTGAAAAAGTACGCTAATCCTAAACTTCGTGAATTAGAAGATGGTGTTTGGGAACGAGCAGCTGCCGAAAAATATTTGGAAAACAAACATGAATATCCTGGACACTAATGCAATTTTAAGGTTTATTTTACGAGATAATCAAGAGCAAGCAAATTGCGGAGTCGGCTTTACAACTCTATGCTCTGGAAAATCTTGATTTTGTCGATTGTATTCTTATTAGCTACGCTAAAACTGAAAATTATAAAATTGTCTCATTCGATAAAAAACTTAATAAATGTTGTAATAATTTATGCCGACAAACAAAAATATTGTAAAAAATAATTACGAACTAATATAGATTGTTACGGAAATTTATATTGATTTATCATATCCAAGATAATGTAATACAAATACTTTTATTCCGCGATAGTCGGCAAAACATAGACGATTAGGAGATACAATTATGGCAACAGCAGAATTAACGGACAAAAAGTTTATCCGGCAAGTTCTCCG
>JAISBG010000613.1 GCA_031266315.1 Planctomycetaceae bacterium
AGTTCAACGAATACAGGATTTTTGTTTTATTATAATTTTTGTTCTTACTAAGTTTTGTAGCAAGACCTTTTTCCGCAACACCTATAATTATACACAACTTTTCAGTTTGCATAGGCACGCGAAGCCGCGCGGAGAATGCAATGTACAAATAATCAGAAACAAGTTGTGCTGGCGATGCACAATTATCACGATACCCAGCAATCTTTTCCATGTGGTACTCAAGGCTATGTAAACGGAACTTGGGCAATGGCGGTACTCCCTTTTATTGAAAAGACTCAACTTGCAGAGGCTTACGATTGGAATGGACGTTTCAGTTGGGGAGATTCCAATGATGAATTATTGGCTGATGTAGTTATTTCCACATACACTTGCCCGTCAGATGGAAATCAAAATAGGAGTCTATGGGAAGCATGGGCGTTAAATAATGGAACATGGGTAAATACTGGAAAAGTTTGGAAGGAACATAATTACGTTGTTTGTATGGGACGGGATGGTGTTTTCGATTCTTATCATGCAAACTTCCGTCCAGCAGAGTATGATTCTCGTAGCGGTTTGATTGATGGCGTTGTCTTTGGTAGAGACTCAAAATATCGAGCGATGTTTTTTCATAGTAGCGGAGAGGCAACATTAAATCCACTTAGAACTGCGATGGAAGATGTGATTGACGGGACATCGAACACCGTGGCTTTGTCGGAAACCGTTCAAGGTATTTCGCCCGATGGCAGCCTAAATGATTTACGCGGAGTGATTTGGTTTGGGATGACTTGTTTTTTTAATACCAATCAGTCGCCTAATTCAACGGAAGCTGATATTACTGATGATTGGTGTTTTTCAACAGGACATACCCGACATCCCTTGACAGGAGTTCTTGCTGATACTTCAGACGGTTTTGGTTATTATATGCGAATGTCCACACGAAGTTGGCATGTTAGCGGAGTTAATGCCGGACTTGCGGACGGGTCTGTTCGATTTATTACAAACCAGATCAATCTGGCAATCTGGCGTGCTGTTGGTTCCACCAACGGTAGTGAAATTGAATCGTTACATTAAATTGTATGTTGTCTGAACTATGATTTTTGTGATTTGTCAGATTAAGATGATTTAATCATAGTAATCAAATAAATTACATCAATCATCGTTCAGACAACATTAACCCCATTTTTCAAATATGAGATATTTAATTTTTACACTTTTATTGTTGCCAATCGTTATCGGTTGTAATAGCAACAATAATCCGCAAGGTCGTGTTGCTGTTCGCGGAGAAGTTACGTTAGATGGTAAACTGCTTCCATTTGGCAATATTACCTTTTCATCGCTTCCGGGTTTAACGCCTGTAATTGCAACCGGTGCCACAATAAAAAACGGTAAATTTTCGCTTTCGACGGAACATGGTCTTGTACCGGAACAAGAATATTTGGTTCAATTCCGCGCGGTTGAAGAAATCCCCGGCGCACGGAAAACAAATAATCCAAGGGAGAGAGTTCCTACTCATAACCTTATCCCGCAAAAATACGGCACCAAGTCAAAAGAAACTGTTACCACAACAAAAAAATCGCCTAACGTGTTTCAATTCGATTTGACAAGCGATAAGTGACCTGAATTACAATTTTATTTTTTACCACAGAGTCCACAGAGAGCGCAGAGATTTTTTTATGATTCATTTCTATCCTTTCAATTGAAAATCATAAAATTGCTCCATCTCTGTGTTCCCTGTGTCCTCTGTGGTAAATACAAAAAAACTACTTTTAAATTTTAATCATGTTAAACTTCATTTTGTTTTGCAGTCTCGTTTTGATTGTTGTTGCAATTTGTTTCTGGTTTCGTGCGCGAAATCATGGATTGTGGCGACGAATTTTGTACAAAACTCATCTCTGGCTTGGAATTGTTAGCGGGATTGTTTTGTTTGTTGTCTGTTTAAGCGGGGCATTGTTGGTGTTTCACGCAGAGATAAATACATTGTTTAAACACGATCAATATTCCATTTCACCTCATGACAAATTACCATTCAATTTGGACGACTTAATTGTTCCGATAGAACAAAATAAGAATGGTAAGGTCTCTTGGATTGGAATTGATAATCGCAACAATAAGGCTTACTATGTGATAATGAAAGTTGACAACGGAAAAAATGCCGAAGGAAACCAAATTTTTCGTGATGATTTTTTTCATATCAACCAATACACCGGTGAAATTTTGGCAGAATCTCCTAATCCGTTAGACGGATTTTTTCACAACATTTATCTATTACACAGTCGATTATTCTTACCATATCCGTATGGTAAAATTATTGTCGGGTCGGCAACGCTGATTTTTGTTGTTATTGCGTTATCGGGATTCTGTCTTTGGTTGCCCACAAATTTTCGCAACTTAAAAGCATGGACAAATGGTTTTCTTATCCGGTTTCGTAAGAGAAAAAATCATCTTCTTTATGATCTTCATAAAACGCTGGGATTTTATGCGTTGATTCCGGTGTTGCTAATGGCATTAACCGGATTGATGTGGTCATTTAATTGGTACAGTAACGGAGTTCGGACAATTTTTAACGCTCATGTTAAATCTCTTCCGATCAAATCACCACCAAAACATCCAGATGCCAAACGGTTACCACTTGAATTTTTTGCAAAGAAATCAGATGAATTAATCGAGCAAAAAGGTTATCGGTGGTTTTCTATTCCTGAACAAGAGGATAATCCTATTATCGTAGAGGAAATATGGCGCGTAACATTGGCAGAGAAATGGAATAAAATCCAATTCGATCAATATACCGGAGAAGTATTAAAATTTGAACGGTTTGATGATCTTCCTATAGGTTCAAAATTTGTTTCGCTATATTATGAACTTCATGTCGGTAAAATTCTCGGCTTACCAACAAAAATCATTTATTTCCTCGCCTGCCTTTTCGCAACAACATTGCCCATCACCGG
>JAISBG010000634.1 GCA_031266315.1 Planctomycetaceae bacterium
TTAATCAACGCACTGTTCGCCCGAACCGAAGCACCGATTTGACGGTACATATCACGGAGGTCTTCCGCAGAATTAGCCGCGTCGCCCAACGAAAACGCAATATCCGGTCGCTCGAATAACGAAGCATCAATCGCCGCCGCTGCCGATTTTTCATTACTTGTTTTTGCCCGATCCTTGAAATAGTTCAGATCACGAATGACCGTCAACTGAGCTTCATGAATATTGTAAGGATTGATAAAAACATCAGATACGTAAAGGAATCCCGTTTCATAATCAATCGTTTTGAAATTGGAACCTTGTGTAAATGTTCCCGATTGAATAATGGTGTGAGTTGTTGTTGCATTGCCAAAAACTTTGTCGGGAAGAAAAGTAACTTTAACTGTTCCGTCCATTGTCGTGTTATTGGAAACAACAATCAAATCGTTTTCCGTTCCGTAAATCGTCTCATGGTAAATGGGAAGTTCCGCCGCAGAAATATTCGGATTGGAATTAGGAGTCTCTTCTATGACCGTGTTCGGGTCAACATTCCAACCGCGAATTTGTCCAATTGTCGGATCATAAATGTTTCCTTTTTCATCAATGTATTTACCGTCTTGGGTGACGGCACTGGTATAACGTTCCACGATTGTTTGTCCGCCGAGCGTTACTTCGTACACGCTGTTCTTGCCGAACAATAAATCGCCGACAACATTGATAATTCCGATTTCGTCACCGTTTTTGGCACCCGGAGCAATCACTCCTTCATTGTTAAGCGTTCCTTCCCAGTAATACGATTCCCGACCAATCAAGCCGTACAATTCTTGCATGTTTCCGTCCCAACTGTAACGGCGTTGCCCCAACCGAAACACGCCTTCGCCGGCAATTCGTCCGAAATTATCCATCGTTGGCGGATTCGGATGCGGAAACACCGTATAAGTTCCATTAAGCAGGACATCGGGTAACGCTTCAGGGCTGAAACTTGCGGAAATATTAATCTCCGGTATTTTCAACGTGGTGTTTGAGAGCGGCGATAATAAACATTCTATTTCAAAAGGTTGACCATTGTCATCAACAAGAGGATTGCCGTTCGCATCTAAATAAGGATTGCCGTTTGAATCAACAACCTTAACATTGACAGTCGAACTCACATCTTTTGGAATTGCCGGAGTCAACAACAAAGTTGCTCCGTTATCAATGGTCAAATTTTTGACATAAGTGGTATTTCCTTGAAATTCGGTGGTTCCGCCGGCAAAATGTAACAGAGTGGTTCCCGAACCCGGTGTAACAACATCAGCATACACTTTACCGTCGCCCGGTTTTACAATTCTTGCGTCGATATTAGCATTGCCGAACATAAAACCGTCGTCCCAAACAACAAACTCCCAGAAGGTATCATTATCTTCATTAAAGAGGTTGTACGACGGACTAACCCAATATCCGCGATCATCGTCCGGAATATTACCGTCTTCATCTTCTGCTACTTCGCCGCCGGGGTAAAATCCCGTTCCTTGCGCATGACCAACCGGAATATCCACAATATTACCTCGTGCATTGATCGTGGCTCCCATTTGTTCCAGAGCCTCTTTCAACTTCGGATTACTGTTGGCGGTATTGGGCGAAATAACAACCCGCGCCGGATCAAGGTAAAGAATGTTTGGAATGATTTCATAACGGAAATAATTGATATTATCTTTAAACGTGAAATTGAAATCCTTATCAATTTGTGTTGTTGCGGCTCCATTGGCGTCTGCTTTATAACCGAATGTGATGTCGGTGTGAAGATTCAACTGCGAATATTGTCCCAACAAAGCCTTACCAATTGCCGTAGGATTACCGAGTTCGTCGGAAAGAGCGTATTCAGGATATAAATCCTGTGCCAGAGAATTACGGTGAAACGAAAGAATATCACCGTTGATAACCGCTCCGTTCATAATATTGATTTGATCGACTTGCGCGGTGCCGTCAATATACACTGCCGCTCCGATTGCAAATTTGCGGCTGGATTCATGCAAGGCTTTGCTAACAGCCCACCATGGTTCTATCGTTACAATCTCCCGTGAACGGCTTCCGGTGATACTGCCGGAAATATCGAATGTTTTTGCGAGAGGTCCGTGTAGTTCTTCCAGAATTTTGTAATCCTGAAAATAAAGTCCGCTTATCGGTTCGGTTACAACGGGTATAAGAGTGTAATAATAAGAACCTCGATTCGTTCCGAATAAATCTTCTCCGAAATTAAAACTGACGCCGATACCGCCTTGACCGGTTGCGTGAACGTAACTTCCTTCCTGCAGAATCACCGAATGATCTTTACCGTAAGCCGCCAGAATACCAATACCGTTGAGACCGTCCGCGTAAACACTCGTTCCTCTGGCGAGAGTGAATTTGTTGTTGGAGCCGTCAATCCGAACTCCTGCACTTCCGGGACCGTTTGCCCAAATGGAACCCGTTTGAATGACGTTTAAATCTTTGGCAAAAAGATGCGCCCCAATCCCGTAGGCACTGAGGTTCGGACGCGACATATCATAACTTTGCAATGTTGAATCCCAATAACCGAACATGGCGGAATTGTAAAACGGAGTTCCGTCTCCATTGACGTAAAACGACTTTCCGAAAAAATCCCGACGCTCCACCGTGTAACCAATATCCTGCATCACCGCCATTTCGATTTCGGTAAAACCGGGGTAATTACGAAATTCCTGCCAACTCATTAACGAATTGGTGGTATCAATATGGGACAATGTTCCACCGGGATTGTACGCCCATTGAAGCGGAAGATAAGGATAATTCCAGTCCGTATTGTAAGTGTATCCTGTAACCGGTACACCGCTGTTCTTTTCAAAATTGGTTAATTGATTGACGGATTTCCCATACAACAATTCGAGCGTGTTTTCGCCGACAAAAGTAGGATGAGACGGATTGCCTTGCAAATACGGAGTGAGCGGATCGCCCATATCAAAAATCGTGCCGGCGTTTTGGTGATTGGCGGTATCATCGTATCCGATTTCTTTATTTCCCGACGCGCCTGGTTTAATACTGGCGGAATTACCGTTATTGTCCCGCAATCGGCTATCGTATCGGGAAATGACATCGGGAAACACAAATTTCACTTTTTCTGTTATCGGATCAATTTCATACGTTGCGCTGCTGGCAATTCCTAAAGCATGACCCATTTCATGAATCAACACCGGTGTTAAATCATTCGCAACTCTTCCGCTTTGAGATTGGTTGCCGGAATAAGTATTCCAACCGGAACCAACATTAATCGTTGCATGTCCTCCGTTGACAGTAGCGGCATAAATCCCGTCAGTGATTAAGGCTTCCGGCAAAGAAATATTCAACTTATCTTTGTCGCTCAAAACATAACCGTTTGCAATAGCATTGGCGTTTCCGACAATGGTATTATCGTAAAAAATGCTAAAGACAACCGGTTGGCGTTGATAGGTTGGATTTCCGGCTTCGTCGAGTATTTGATTCCCGTTATTATCCAAGTTGGGTATCTTGTTCCCGTTGGCATCGAGGACAAACGGCATGGTGCCGTGTGCTTTGAGCATGTCCACCAAATATCGGGCGGATTCCGTAATTGCGTTGATTTGTGCCTGAGAAAAATTATCCGTTGAACCTTGATCGCTGCCATAAAAGTCAAGTTGAAACACGGTTTCGTTATCTTTGTTCCGAACATTGACCGTCTGCTGTTGTGCAGACGTAACCGGACAAAACAGAAACGAAACTAGTATAAAAGGTACAAAAGGGAACAAAAACCATTTCAAGCCAAAACTTTTCAGGTTGAGCCATATTTTTGCCGCATACTCATTCCGTGTTAAACAGTTGTTTATAACGGATTCAGTACCTTTTGCTGACATCTTTTTGGTGTTTCTCATACTTGTCCCCTCGAACCGAAGGATAAACGGTTTGCTTTTACCCATTTTCCATATTTACATAATCTTCCCCAATCTCGTCAAGATCATCAAAGACGGAGTATGTCTATAAACAGGCTCATTCCGAATTATCGATATTTTCGGACTACTTTCTGGATAAAACTTTACAAGAAACAACATTTTTTATCAAATTTTATCAAAAATAAATCACTCATGTTCCGCACCATAGGTCAAAAAGTCGGCAAAATAGACGAAAAATCGCGGAAAGAGGTGGGCGACCTTTCGCTATTTGTTAAAAGGTCGCGTCGGCGTACTCGCCGACAGTGAACCAGATTAACGACGGTAAACGATATTGCCTTCCGTTTTGGAATCAAATTGCCAGCCGCCAACAAAGGCAAGTCGGCTATCGCCGACGCAACCTTTCAGCGAAAGGTTGCCCACCTATGCGGTGGGTTGTTATGCGTTGCCTAAAGGGGCAGTGGTTTCAAATTAAGATGTTTACTAAGGAATATCTTAATTTAGTAAATTGAGTATAATATATAAAATAGCCAATATAGGGCAATCTATTTTATGCTATTTTAACATCATTCGCTTAACTTGAGACCACTGCCCTACACCCCAACCTCCGGCACGAACAACAACAGAATTACAACGCCTTCGGGACAGGAAAAAAACAGTTTTAGTGAATAG
>JAISBG010000644.1 GCA_031266315.1 Planctomycetaceae bacterium
ATCCGCTTGGAATGAAACCGCTTTGTTATGCGGTGGAAGGGTCGTTGTTTGCTGCTGCCAGTGAAAGTGTGGCACTTTTCAATCTTGGTTTTGATACAAAAAATATTAAAAATGTCGAACCGGGTCAGGTCATTCTTGTCAACGAAAAAGGAATCCGGCTGAGACGTTTTGCGGAACGAAAACAACCGGCTCATTGTTTTTTCGAATGGATTTATTTTGCCAATGTTGCCAGCACTTTAGACGGTAAAAGTGTTTATCTGGCACGAAAAAATCTTGGTGCGGAATTAGCGCGACAGGAACGAAATAATCACGATGTTGTGATTGATCAGGACACGATTGTGGTGCCGGTTCCCGACACGAGCAAAGCCGCTGCGGATTCGATGGCGTTTGAACTGGGAATTCCGAGTCGCGAAGGACTAATTCGTAACCGTTACAGCGGACGAACTTTCATTGAAGGCGGAGAACACCGTTGGAAAAAAGCGGAAACAAAATACACTCCGTTACGGGAAGTGTTGGAGGGGAAAAAAATCTTTCTTGTAGAAGATTCCATTGTCCGCAGTACAACGATGCGGGTTTTATTGCAACGGATTCGGGAGTTGGGACATGTCAAGGAAATTCATGTTCGTGCGGCGTGTCCGCCGATTATCGGACCGTGTTTTTACGGTGTTGACATGTCCACTTACGGCGAACTTTTCGTTCCGCAATACATGGACGGTGCGCCGTTGGAAGAGTGGGAAGTAACACGCGAAATTGAAAACCGAATGGCGGCGGATCTTGGGGCGGACACGTTACGTTATTTGCCGATTGATTCTGTGGCGAAAGCGATTGACTTACCGGAAGCCGAACTTTGCCGTGCCTGTATTACCGGAAAATACCCAACTCTGTGGGGCAAAAAACTTTCCGCAGAGGCGTTCGATGAATACCAAAACGACCCCGCAAGACTCGAAGGACAAACCTTTGACGGAAAAAGATTGTGCCTCATCGGAGGAAGTTGAAAATAGTGAATAGTTAATAATGAATAGTAAATAGTTGGGGACGCAAGCGGAATTTTCATTCAAAATAGGCAACCTAAGGTGGACGATCCCTTCGCTATTTGCTAAAAGGGTCGCGCCGGTTGGTTTGTTATTGACTCCAAAACGGAAGGCAATCAATTTGCCATCGTTAATCTAATTCATTGTCGGCGAGTACGCCGACGCAACCTTTTAGCAAAAGGTTGCCCACCTTATATTTTGTTATTCACTATTTACTAAAACAATCCTCCTGTCCAAAGTCGGTTCATGTCAAATATTTTGAAAAAAACAATTTATTATTTATTGTGTTCTATTTTTTTCTTTATTATTACGGTGGGCGTTGTTTTCGGGGAATTTTCGTTTCTTGAACGGGAACGGCTTGAAATGATTGCCGATGATTCGCCTTTGGCGCGGGCAGAGGATAAACCGGCGTGGGATTATCTGTTTGGAATACTTCGGAAATATTCAGAAACGGAAATCAACAAAGCGGAATATGACACGGTTGGTTTCACCGAATTGAACCGTCAACCAGTGGAATATCGCGGAAAATTGGTACGAATTACGGGACGTCTTGTCCGTTGCGAATGGATTCCGCAACATCGAGAACCGGAACCGTTTGATGAAGAATTGCCGGACAATGAAAAAACATCAAAAAAGAAATCGAACGGTTTTTATGAATCTTGGATTCTTGTTCGGGACAAAAAGAATATTCCGATTTCTGTTTGTTCGCTCGCAATTCCTGAACAATTTCCGGTAGGCGACGGATTAAACGAGCATGTTTCTGTTACGGGTTTTTTCTATAAACGCCGTCTTTTTTTATCTTCCGACAACGAAGAATTAACAACACCAACCATTTTGGCAAAAACATTACGCTGGATTCCTGCAACAACCGAAGAACCAAAACCGGTTTCGGTGTTGCAAGTTATTCGTAACAACACATTCGTTGCTTTTGCTTTTTTGTTATTTCTATGGATTGGGTTCCGTATTTTCAGCCGATATTTACGGCGGTCAAACCGAAAACCAATTCAGATCAAATTTTCCGGTTCACTGCCAAAAAATTAGAGTGTTGCGTGGTTAAGGGTTTATCCGCCGCATTGCGGTAAATTAGTTTTGACGTTCTAAGACGTAGGAAAAAACTAATTTTCACATCTGATTTTACCGTATTATATTGTGTTAGGGTTGTATAACAATCACCGTCCGACAAATAGTTACATTAAAAATTACCCGATCAATCTGGAAATGTAACGGTAGCCCCGTCATCAACAGTTGCCAATGGAGTCAGTAATTTGCTGGGGTGAGCGGTGTTGGCAATAGATTTGACGGCTCCATCGCCGAACACAAAATTACAAACTCCCGGATGCCAACTCCCGAATTGGGCTTGACCAAAAGAGGAATTTTCTGTTCGGGCGATTTCCTTTGTAAAACGTAACGGACGCTCTCCTCTATTGTAGTGAAAAGTTACGCGCGCGGCGGCAGTACGATGTTCTCCGATAGTTAAATAGGTACAATCACCGGTAACATAATAGCCCAATCCATCGTTGTTACAAATTCCAAGATTATCAGGATGAATATACTTTTCACCAAGAAGAAACTGATTACTTGTTCCATCAATAATTCGCGCTAACGAGTCACGAACTTGATAACGCTTACAAGTATCCGTACCAACAGTAGTATCCAAGTTGTTTGCAACACGAAACGGACCATGTTGAGCTTCTGGACCAGCGTGAGTTCCTGCTGTTACAGGTAATGTTACATTAGCTTGATGCGGATTAGTATTCCAAAACCAGTATTCATATTCCGGTGCTGAAAATACCATGGCATAATCTCCTTGCGGACCAAGAAAATTACCTTCGTTTGTTCCTGAACTTGGCCATGTTGCCGGAATGGGAGTTGTTACAGATCCGCCGCTTCGCCGTGTCGGACAACGGTATGTTGTTACAAAACCAAACGCTTTTGTCCATTCAGGATTGGCGGTGTCGGATGCTTTCCACGCCCAAGGCGACATCGTTAATGGGCGTGAAGCCGGAGAAATGGTAATTGGATTTGCTAAGGCTTCGTACAAAGCGGCTTGTTCGATAAACGGATAAATCAACCCGAACATCGAAACTCCATCGAAATGATCAGTGTTGTCACAATTTCCTCCACTGTTTCGCCACGCATTTTTATTTGCATTTCCAACAGTTGATGGCGGCAAGCCGCCAATCGTATCGTGGAAATTGTGAACCGCCAAACCAACTTGTTTGAGATGGTTGACACACTGCGAACGTCTTGCCGCTTCCCGCGCGGCTTGAACGGCAGGCAACAGAAGTGCGATTAACACCCCGATAATCGCAATCACCACAAGAAGTTCGACAAGAGTAAAGCCGAACGGTGAAGAACGAATGAGTTGTAAGAATTTTGCGGAAAAATATTGAGAAAGACAACACTCACTGCTCTCATTTCTTAACTTTCCTCTACATACTGCCCCCCCCCCCCTGACTTCCCCATTTTAACATTTGGTGTTTCGCCGAATTTTTTACCAAACAGTTCTGTGAATTTTCCGAAGCGGTTTCAATAAAGTTTTTCATCGTCATGTTCCTTATTTACAAGGTTTCATTGAAATAATCGCGAAACGTTTGCCACGAAACAATATGGCAATACAACGCAACACGATTGAATTAGATCTTATTTTATGTAAAATAAAATAAGAAGTCAAGAGAAATCTTTAAATTTTTGAAGAATATCCGATACGACTCTAACGCAGTATGCGTCGAGCATTAATCAAGTTATTAGTCGTATTAGTCAAGAAAATTTCCTTCTTTGAGACGTTGAGGAACATATTGTTCGGTAACAAAACTGATGTCCCGATTGGTTAACGCTTCAACTTCAAGTTTGAAACCGTTGGTGAGCATCGTTTCGATTTCTTTTTGCCAAGCCTTTTTCTTAACAAACCACGGATATTCCGCAATCTGTTTGGCACGTTTGCGGTCTTGATCGTTTAGAGAAATTTTCACACTATCAGAAAGTTGGCATCGAGCAAAATCAATACTGCGTAATCCAAGAAATTTTGCGTCGGGAATTGCCATTCGTTGCGATTCAAACGCCAGATTGATCGAACCTTGCTTAATCACACTGTAAATGTAATATCCCCACGGGTCATTATCGAGAAGACAATAAACCGGCAACTTCAATTCGTTGTGCAACCGATACAGCAACCGCCGAACACCACGCGGAGGTTGACCGCCGCCGTGTGTTAAAATACAAAGATGTTTTTTCCAGAATTTATCTTCGTTGAATCGCTGCCAGACAGTACCTTTTTCAACATGGAGAATAAATTTAGCGGTACATTTTTTGAACTGAATAATATTCGGCTCGACGATGGACGGAATTCCGTAACCACCGCTTCCCATACGGGTACAATCAATTTCGTCACCCTTATCGACAATAGTAATATTGCCAACCATATTTCCTTTATTTTCCGCCGCCAGATGAAGTTCTTCACGAAGCGAACTGAGAATAACTTCAATATCTTCAATAACCGTATCACATTCGCCTTGTTCGTTGAACGTTTCCTCTTTGACACCGGCAATCGTGTGTTTCAGCAGATAATACAAACCTCTGATACTAGTTGATTTTCCTTGTTCAATGAGTTGTTTTGTCCCGCTGGCGACAAGCATTGTCTGCATAAAACTTTTTGCTTGCGACAGATTAAAGAGTTGGCGTTGAGAGGTGCGTTTGCCCATTTCGATAATCCGTTTTCGTTCATTAAAACTGACATTCGACAACGCCCGAACCGGAATATCAACCGCCGGATCCTTTTTCCGTTTTGCCTGTTTCGTTACCAAATCCGCCATATCCGCAAGATTTTTAAGCGTCTGAATATCACGTTTACTCAACTGAACTTCCGTGTTTTTTGCCATCTGATAATTTGTTCCAAAGTTAAAGTGTCATTTTTCGGATTGTTTCGCATTGCCCTTTATGGGCGAAGGAATAAAGGAATATTTGTAATATTTCAGTGGAATATTCGTATTTTGTTGTACTAAAATAGGAAAATTCCACTGAATAGTTATAGTTACAAATGTTTTCCGGTGTAAAGAATAGAACACGAAGTTATTTATATTCTTTTTCAAAGAAGTCACGGCTTTTGGCGGTATTGATACCGGCATTTCCTTCCTGCCAGTTGGCAGGGCAAACTTCGCCGTGTTTTTCGAAATGGAGCAACGCCTTAATTGTCCGTAATTCTTCTTCGACGTTCCGTCCAATCGGCGGGGCGTTGACGGTTTGATGCATCACGATTCCTTCCTTATTTATCAAGAAAATACCGCGAATCGCCATTCCGTCGTCACAGAGAACGTCGTAAGATTTTGCGATTTCCCGTTTGAGGTCGGAAAGGAGAGGGTATTTAATTCCGCCGAGTCCGCCTTGTTTTCGCGGGGTGTTGACCCAAGCGAGGTGTGTAAATTCGCTGTCAACAGAACACGCGAGAATCTGAACATCCAGTTTTTCAAATTTCGCAGCCGCTTCGGAAAACGCAATGATTTCTGTTGGGCAGACGAAGGTGAAATCAAGCGGATAGAAAAAGAGCAACACGTACTTTTCGCCACGATAATCCGAAAGTGAAATTTGTTTAAACGTGGAATTGGGCATTACGGCGGTTGCTTTAAAATCGGGGGCGGGTTTCAATACGAGTACAGACATTTTTGTATCTCCTAACAAAATTTTGGCAAGTGGTGAAAAATAGATAGAACACTATCTAAACATTTTTAATTATACTCTCCTCCCTCATTCAAATCAAGTCAGCCCAACTGGAAAAACAATAGGATTGTTGGTTTTTGTGATAGTGTTCATTGTTCGTCATGTCCCTTACTAAAACGAAAACCGAAATTTAAAGTGTGAAGAGTATATTTATGCAGTAGGATTGCAAGTTTTTTCTCCGCCCCTTTAGGGGCATTGCATAACAACCCACCGCGTTGCGGTGGGTTGTTACGTTGCCCTTTCAGGGCGGAGGAAAACTTGCAATCCTACTGTATATTTATGCCCATATATTCAAAAAAGCAGGCAACCGATTTCCGAACGGCTGCACCGGTTTTCACCAGTGTTTTGCTCCGGGTAAGATACTTTTTTCCAAAAAATCAAAAAACGTCAGTTAAAAATTTTTTGACAGGAGCATTCGGAATATTGTATCTTTCCTTGCAGCCGTTCGGAAATCGATTGCCTACATTTGATGTGAGATGTTGACGTTTTAATGTCAACATCTCGCCGTTTACGCTCTTAATAAGATGTTTCTCCGTTGTCCACGGTGGACAACGCACGCCATAC
>JAISBG010000692.1 GCA_031266315.1 Planctomycetaceae bacterium
TTTGTTTTGCGGTAATTGTTCCGCGATTATTTTTTTGAAACCTTCGAAAATAAGGAGTATGACAATGGAAAATGTAGTTAGGTGTTTGGTCGGGCTTTTTGCAATGTTTTTGGCAAAAATTTCTATGTTAAAATGGGAAAGTCAGGGGGGGGGGAGCAGTCTGTGATAGAGAGTTAAGAAATAAAAACGAATAGATTGGATCTTCCAACAGTTTTTCCGCAAAATTTTTATTTCTTTCCCATTCTTTACGATTCGGCTTTACGTTGGTCGAACTTCTTGTGGTGATTGCGATTATCGGCGTGTTAATCGCACTTTTGTTGCCGGCGGTTCAGGCGGCGCGTGAGGCGGCGCGGCGTTCCCAATGTACCAACCAAGCCAAACAATTGGCGTTAGGTTGCCACAACCTTCACGATACCCATAACCAACTTCCCAATCAGTGTGTTCAACTCACAATGGGAATGACCGATATGCAGCATCGATGACCACTGAAGAAGCAAATCTTTGGAGACAAAGTTTGGTAGGACCGTTTACACCACTACTTCCCTTTGTCGAACAACAGCAACTTTACGCGGAAATCAAAGTCGGACTGTTTCCAACATCGGGGGGTTGTATTAGTCCACAAGATACGGGAACGCCTAATACTTTGTTCCGTAACAAAATTGCCACTTTACTGTGTCCATCAGACCCAAACACAAAACCGCCAGCCGATACTTATCCGGGACGTGGTACTTATGGTTTCAACTTCGGTGATTTTTATCCAAATGAAAACGGCAACATTGACCTAAAACGCGGTGTTTTGAAACCCGGAAATTTTGGGAAAATCGGTTTAGAATCCATAAGCGACGGAACAAGTAATACCGCATTACTTGCGGAACGACGTTGTACAAAAATAACAATTAGTGCTACCGCTATTAGCGGTACAGGTTCTTTCATGGAAGATTTAGGTTATTTTAACCTTAATGCTACCGGTACATCCGCACCAAGTAATTGCCTGAATCTTCAAACTGGTACAACTGGAATTTCCGCATTCTGTGTCTCTGATAATTCTTCACGATTTGTTGGCGGTGCTTGGGGCGGAAGCAGGATCAATCATTGCGGTTTTGTTACAACATTGCCGCCCAACGCACTTTCTTGTGCTTATTCTCAAACTCAACCGGATACAAGAGGTATTATTTCCGCCGCGAGTTATCATGCGGGTGGATGTCAGGTTGCGTTGGCAGATGCTTCGGTGCGTTTTGTTTCCGAAGCAATTGATTGCGGAGGTATCCGTACCATGACCTACGCCGACATTGAAACCGCTTGCGGACAATATCCGGCACAGAAATATGGCGGTGCGTCGCCGTGGGGTGTTTGGGGCGCAGTGGGAACAATCGCCGGCGGAGAAACTCAAACTCTCGGTCCTTGACAGAATCAGAATGTTGGTACTCCTTGTCCTGTTAGGAACAAAATATTAGTAAAAAACTGTAATATTTCAGTGAAATTGTCGTTAAAGGTTGGCAATCATATAGGTGGGCGATGTTTCGCTGAAACATCGCGTCGGCATTAGCCGACAGTGAATCAGATTAACAACGGTAATTGGTATTGCCAATGGTTTTGGAATCCAATTACCAAACGAAATCAGGGACAAGTCGGCTATCGCCGACACGACCGTGGGTGAAAGCCCTTCAGCGAACGGTTGCCCACCTACCAAAGGTTGCTCACCGATGTTTGCCGACAGTTTTCTACCAACATGTCGTCCTAACGGGACGGAAAAATTCATGATCACAAAAAAACAATCACTGAGTAGTTACAATCCATTAACTATTCTTTTTCACGAGCCAATCGCCCAATGTTGGAAAAAGTTGGGCAATTGCGAAGAGGATTTTTGCTTTGGCGGGAACAACTAGTTCGGGTTTTCGGTGTTCGCAACAATAAAGGATTTTCCGAGCAAGCCATTGCGGATCAATACGTCCGACTTTGACACCGGCACCGGGAGCACGGGCAGAATCGGGAATGTCCTCAAGCCCTTCCAACGGGTAAAGTCTTTCTTGTTCACGACGAATCGGACCAGGACAAACTAAAAGAACATGTAAACCTTCCGGCTCCAATTCCAGACGAAGTTGCTGAGAATAAGCCGCAACCGCAAATTTTGAAACAGGATACGCTCCAACATATCGAGCCGCACTTTTTGCCGCCAATGAACCAATATTAACGATATGCCCGTGATGTTCGAGGAGCATTGCCGCCGCTGCCCGTGTACAACGGATTGTTCCCAAAACATTCAAATCGAAAAGAGATTGAAACTGTTCGGGCGTTGTGTCCAAAACTTTGCCGCGCATAGAACGCCCAGCGTTGTTCACCAACACATCGAGTCTGCCCCAATGTTGACGGACTGTTTCGAAAATCCGGTTCACATCGTCCTGCTTCGTAATATCAGCGTGAACCGGCAACACTTCCGAACCAATTTCAAGAGCAGCCTTTTCAACATCGCTCTTTTCCAAAGCCACAATAGCAAGTTTGGCTCCGGCACGAAAAAATTCTTCAGCAATAATTCGCCCTAAACCACTCGATCCGCCTGTTACAAGAACAATTTTGTTTTGCCAATAACTCATTGAATTTACGTAACCTGTTGAATGTCACCCAATACATAAGGAGCATTGGTTTTAGGATTTTCTACTTGTAATTATTCAGTGGAATTTTCATCTCTATGGATAAAACTCAAGAGGTAGGCGACCTTTCGCTATTTGCTAAAGAGTCGCGTCGGCGATAGCCGACTTGTACCCTGTTTTATGGACGGAAATTACCTATCAAAACGTTAGGAATATCAATTATTATCGTTAATCTAATTCACTGTCGACGAGTACGCCGACGCGACCTTTTAGCAAAAGGTCGCCTACCTTGTTGTTGCCCACCTTATAGTTACTTACTTTTACAAATTTTTAACCTTTCACTTTTTTTCCGTGTTGCATATATCCTTGCAGGGAATCGCGGAGATTTAACCGGGCGCGGCAAAGAAGTGATTTTACCGCTTGCGGTGTCATCTCCATAATTTCTGCAATCTCCTGATAACTTTTTCCTTCAAATTTATGATACAATATTGCCGCTCGCTGGCGTTCGCCCAGTGCAGCAATAGCAAGTTCGACCATTTGTTTTATTTCGAGTTTATCGAGTTGGCGTGTTGGGATTGCTCCGCTGCTTGCAAGAATCAAATCTTCGGCGAAGTGTTTCTGGCTGTTGGGTTCTTCCTCGTTTGTAGAAGTACCAAGTTGTACTTCCGGTTTGCGGTGGCGTGTTCGTAAGGTGTTCAGGGCGACATTGTTAGTAATGGTAAAAAGCCATGTTGTGAACTTGGCTTCCGGCAGATAATTTTTCCTTGCCCGAAAAACCCGAAGAAAAACCTCTTGTGCCAAGTCTTCCGCTGTGTCGCGATTACCAACCAGATGGCGGAGCAGGAAAAGAACCCGATCTTGATAACGCAACATCAATTTTTCAAACGCCGAAGCGTCATCCTGTTGGACTGCAAGCATCAATCGAATATCCGTGTCTTGTAATTTCAATTGAGCGGAAGAATTAAAAATCATTGATAGTAAAATTTCAATGTTCAAAAACAACAAAAACAAAATGTCGATGTTCTCATAAATAAGCCGGTTGATTCACCGCCGAATTTTTTAAGCATAACAGATGATGAGTATAAATTAAACGTCTTGTTTTTTCAAGCAGGACATTTTAGTGAATAGTGAATAGTTGATAGTGGATAACTCCAGTTACGCCCCGTCAGTAAAAAGTAACTGAATGAAAGTCAAGGTGAAGAGTTTATTCATGATTTTTAGTCCGTAGGACTTTCACGTGGATACCCCCGTGCATGAGTTCATAGGTAATCATAAGGTGAGCGACCTGTTAATAGAGGTGGGTGACCTTTCGCTGAAAGGTCGCGTCGGCGTACTCGCCGACAGTGAACCAGATTAACGATGGCAAACGGTATTGCTTTTCCGTTTTGGAATCAAATTGCCAGCCGGAAACAGGGGCAAGTCGGCTATGCCGACGCAACCGTTCAGCGAACGGTTGCCCACCTTTTGTAAAAGGTTGCCCACCTCTTGTAACATGTACAAGTCCTACGGGCAGGTTTAAGAATCGTAATTTTTCCGCAACGTTTTCTTCCCAATTCCAAAATAATCGGAAATTTTGAAATTTTTTATCTTGCACCTATTGTAAATCATTCCATTTTGTAGGAAAATTCGTTTTATAATTTAACAATTCACGGAGTTGATCTTCTAAAATTTAAATCGTTACGGTGTGACCATGATTCAACATGATCAATTAATCGGTCTTTGTGACGAAATTGCCGCATTGGTTCGGCTTAAT
>JAISBG010000699.1 GCA_031266315.1 Planctomycetaceae bacterium
GTACCGGCATTAGGGAGTGCCCATCCCGGATCGCTCAATATTTTACTAGGAGATGGAGCGGTTCGTAGTGTTGCGAAAAATGTCAACGTCAACATTTTAGCCCGCATGAGTATTGTTGATGATGGGACAGCGGAACATTTACCATAACGATAAGATAATGCCGCTGTTAACGCGGTTGTTTATAATTACATTTGTAACATAAACAATTGTACCAAAACATCGGCACTATTTTTAGGCAACTTCTAAAAACCGCCGACGAAAACAATTTTTTCGACAAGATAAACATGATTTACTGGATTTTATTTTATTTTTATCCTGTAAATTTTGTAAATCCTGTCAAAATAGGTTTTTAGAAGTTACTTTTATTGATACAATTGTTTGTGAACGATTATTCATTTTTTTTATTCAAAATAATATGAAATACATTTTCCTGCTTTTTTTGCCTGTTGTTTTAGTAACTGTAACGGGTTGCGGAAACGGTCATGTTTCGGGTTCCGGTACGGTAACCTACTCTTCCGGTGAACCAGTTCCCGGCGGCGTTATCTTTTTTTCGACTCCTCAATTCAATTATACCGCGACAATTGAAAACGGTCTTTTTGAACTCGGAGGTTTAAAAGAAAAAGACGGACTTCCGCCCGGTACATATAATGTTCATTTAATCGGATCAAAGCCAAGCGAAGGAACGGATCAAGATATTCCGCTTTTCGCCGCAAAATATAATAATCCGGAAACTTCGGGAATTGTTATAGAAATTAAGTCCAACAAAAATCAACAGATTGAAATCATTGTCGAAAAACCGTAATTCCTTTTGAGACACGGAAATTTCGTAATATACAATGTATTGCATCTTACTATTGACATTGTTAACGCGGTCTTTTATCGAAAGACCGCGTGTTGTCAAGTGGATTGCAAGTTTTTTCTGATTCTACCGTATTAGGTGTCCAAGCCTTGACCAGTTCGTTTTAAACACGAAAATTCACGGAAAGGGGGGTATCCCTTCGCTGAAGGGTCGCGCCGGTTGGTTTATTATTGACTCCAAAACGGAAGGCAACACCATTTGCTGTCGTTAATCTGGTTCACAGTCGGCTATCGCCGACGCAACCTTTTAGCAAATAGCGAAAAGGTTGCCCACCTTATGATTGCCGATGAAATATTATCTATTATTTTACGATTCCGGTGGGAAACACCCCGCGGAGTCAAGGGTTGATTTCGGACGCTCTTCTCGACAATTTGAGTCGAAAATTTACGCTCTTTCAAATCGTCTTGAATCGGATTGTTTTGACTTCCCAAAAGGCGGAATCCGCGATAAACTCTTGACCCTCATAAACGAGGTTCGAGAGGAACTAAGTCAAGACAAGGAATACTGTCATGCACCGATGCGGCGGTTACCTCATAGTCGGAAATCAATTTCGTTTCCGAATTAACCAAGACATGATTTTTATAACCAAAATGCTTTTCGTTGCCTTTTTTCGACCGACGAGCATCGGTATCCTTGACAGCTTTTGATAAATTGCCCACCTCTACAATGCGGAACGAAACGCATTGTTTCTGCTCGCACAACTATTCGCTATTACTTGACCGAATATTGGTGTTGCGGTAAACTATTGACATTTGTTAATAATATGGATTCTTCCGGTTGCTCTTTTTCGGGAACTTTGGGGGAATAACCCGAACCGTTTCCGGTTTCATTTGTTTAACTTATCAATTCAATTATATGGAATTTTACGAACGCGCTTTTGAATCCGCCGGCGATTTTTTTAATGTGCTGACGCGAGGAATCGAATCAAAAATTACCGCGTTGTTCGGTTCATCTAATGCCCGGTACATCAGACGGCTTCAACCCAAAGTTGATGCCGTCACCGCTCTTGAACCCGAATTACAGAAACTCTCCGACCATGAATTAACGGCAAAAACTATTGAGTTTCGGCAACGTTTAGATCAAGGTGAAACCCTTGACGATTTACTCGTCGAAGCCTTTGCCGTTTGCCGCGAAGTCGGACGCCGTGTTCTTGGGCTTCGGCATTACGATGTCCAACTCATGGGCGGAATGGTTCTTCACAGCGGTGCTATCGCCGAAATGATGACCGGTGAAGGGAAAACTCTTGTCGCCACATTGCCCGCTTATCTGAATGCGCTTGAAGGTAAGGGAGTTCATGTTGTTACGGTCAATGATTATCTCGCCCGCCGCGATATGGAATGGATGGGACCGCTTTATCTTTCGCTCGGAATCACAGTCGGAGCCATTCAAAATAATATGCCGGCAGATGAACGGCAAAAAGCCTATCAATGCGATATTACTTACGGAACAAATAATGAGTTTGGTTTCGATTATCTGCGTGACAATATGAAATTTGCCGCGAAAGGCGATGATCATTATCCGCCGCAATATCAACAGGTTCAGGGGAAACTGAATTTCGCAATTATCGACGAAGTAGATAATATTCTTATCGACGAAGCACGAACTCCGTTAATTATTGCCGGTCCCGCTCACAGCGATATTTCACGTTACAGCCTTGCCGATAAAATCGCCCTGAAACTTACGAAAGATGTTGATTTTGAAATCAAAGAAAAAGAACATACCGCTAATCTTACCGATGCCGGAATACGTCACGCCGAAAAACTGGTCGGTGTTGAATCGTTTTACACCGCCGGCAATATGGAATGGCCCCATTTAATCGACAATGCCCTCAAAGCACATCATCTTTATAAACTTGACGTCAATTATATGATCAACGGTGACGAAATCGTGATTGTTGACGAATTTACCGGACGTGCTATGCCGGGGCGGAATTGGAGTGATGGTCTGCATCAGGCGGTCGAGGCAAAAGAAAAAGTCCGCGTCAAAGAAGAAAATCAAACATTGGCAACAATCACACTGCAAAATTTCTTCAAACTCTACGATAAAATTTCCGGTATGACCGGAACCGGAATGACCGAAGCCTCTGAATTTTGGAAAATTTATAAACTTGATGTGATCGCCATGCCAACCAATAAACCGTTGCGACGGGTTAATTTTCCGGACGCGGTTTACAAATCGAAACGCGAAAAGTACAACGCTATCGTTGAAGAAATTGAACGGCTCAATAAATGGGATATTCTTGAATTTGGCGGCAACCGTGAAGTTTTGGGAACGATCACCCGTGAAGAAGAAGACCGGATTGAATTGATTCCCAAAGGAACAAAAAATCCCGAATGGTTTGAAAAGAAAAGCGTTAAAACAATTTCCCGCAAAGGTCGTCCCATTCTTGTCGGAACGGTATCCATTGAAAAAAGCGAATTGATTTCCAGAATGTTGGATCAAAAAGGAATCAAACATCAGGTTCTTAACGCCAAACATCATCAGCGTGAAGCGGAAATTGTTGCGCAGGCAGGTCGGAAAGGGGCTGTTACGATTGCGACCAATATGGCGGGGCGCGGAACGGATATTATTCTCGGCGGCAATCCTGAAGCGATGGCATGGAGTATTTTGCAAACAGAATATCCAACTCGGTTGGAAGTTCCGCGAGACGTTTGGATAAATCTTATCGACGAAATTGAGCAACGAGAACAAATGAAAGCGGAAGGCGATATTGTACGGCAAATGGGCGGATTGCACATTATTGGTACGGAGCGACACGAAGCCCGCCGTATTGATTTGCAACTTCGCGGTCGAACCGGTCGGCAAGGCGATCCGGGCAGCAGCCGGTTTTTTCTTTCACTGGAAGACGATTTGTTACGGATTTTTGCCGGTGAGGCTGTTAAACGTATTATGACTATGCTTGGTATGGAAGAAGGGCAGGTTATTGAATCGCGGTTGGTGAGCCGCCGTATTGAAGGGGCGCAGAAAAAAGTTGAGGAACAAAACTTCGATATTCGGAAACACCTGCTCGAATACGACGAAGTGATGGATTTCCAACGAAAATCGGTTTATGGTTACCGTCAACGGATTCTCGACGGAGCCAATTGTAAGGAATTGATTTTCGAAATGATTGACGAACAGGTTAATCGTCATCTTGGCGAATTTCTTGAGAAGGATTACGAAGCGGAATCGTTTGCCGCGTGGGTTGGGTCGCGTCTCAACATGGAATTTGAAACACGGGACTTTCGCGGAATGGATTATCATCAGGCGGAAGAATTTGCACTGGATCACGCACGGCGTATGGCGGAATCTTTTGTGTTGGATCAGATTGAGGAAAACTTGCCCGAAGACGCGGAGGAAACCGAATGGAATTGGCAAGCGTTAGCCAAATGGTCTAATTCGATTTGGCGGACAAATTATACGGATCGTGATCTTAAGAAAATTCCGCGTGAAGAACTTGCGGAAGTGTTGATTGAAAAAGCGCACAAATTTATCGACAATGTTGATCTTTCCGACGGACGCGAACTTCTGAGTCGTGATTACGGATTGAGAACCGCTGTTATGTGGGTGAAACAAAAATTCGGTATCGAACTTAATTTTGAAGAAGTCCAACAACTGGAAACCGATAAATTCCGCGAAAAAGTACGGAAATTAACGCATGAAAAATACCGTGAAAAAGAAATTCAATATCCGGTGTTGTGTGGTCTTTACCATTTTACGATTCGGGATCAAACCGGTCGGCGTTATGATCGGGAGCGGCTTGTTGAGTGGGCGCGGAGTCGGTTTGAAGTGGAGTTGTCGCTTGAAGACCTCAAGAATAAGCAACGGCAGGAAATTGAGGAAGTGATGTTTACTCAAAGCCGGATTACTTCGGAACATGTTCCGGCGGTGTATCAGGAACTTCGTCATCGTCTTGACGAGTTGATGATTCGCAACGGGCTTAACCCTGAAGAAATCCGGCAAAGTGTTGCCAAAGAGTCCGCCGGTTTTTCTGAAATGGGTAAAATCAGTGCCGGTTCAAAATTTGCGGTGCGGAGCGTCAATAAAATGGCAACCAAATACACCGGAAAATATGCAACCACAAAATCGGCAACAGTTACAGAAACGTCGTTGAGCAATACCCGTAAAAAAATTGAAAACAGCGCGGAACTGGAAGAGTTTTGCCGGTGGATCAACAAAGAATTTGCGCCGAATTTAACGTCGCAAAAAATATTGGGTTGGGATATTTATGAGTTGGAAGATCGGCTTTGTTCTCTTGTGGAAGATCGTTACAATCCTGAAATGCGTCAGATGGAACGTTCCCTTGTTCTCCAGATGTTGGATACGATTTGGAAGGATCATTTATTGGTGATGGATCATCTCCGTTCGGGGATTGGTCTTCGCGGTTACGCGCAGGAAGACCCGAAAGTGGTGTACAAACGTGAAGGAATGCAAATTTTCGCGGAGATGTGGAATACGGTATATTCCCGCGTAACGGATTTAATTTTCCGTATGGAACAACTTGATCCTGATTTTGTCAGTTCGACATGGCGGGAAGCCGAAGAGCAACACGCCGAAGTTCAACCTAATTCCACCATCAGCAACTTCGTAAAAGAACAAACCGAAACTGCCGAAAATGTTCAAACTTCGGACAAGAAAATGGAACCAATCCGAAATCGTAACCCACAAATCGGCAGAAACGACCCTTGCCCTTGCGGCAGTGGAAAAAAGTACAAAAATTGCCACATGCCCAAATAAATCGGTTGCAATAAAACAAAAAACGGTAATATTTCAGTGGAATTTTCGTTAAAAGCAGGCACTTCAGGTGGGCAACCACAAGGTAGGCGACCTTTCGCTGAAAGGTCGCGTCGGCCTACTCGCCGACAGTAAATCAAATTAACGACGGCAAAATTATGACTCAACCGGCGCAACCTTTCAGCGAAGGGATTGCCCACCCATTTTCGCCGACAACTTTTGATGAATTGCCCGCCTCTTTCCGTGAATTTTCGCGTGTTTCGCGGTTGCATCTTTGTAACAATCCGGCAAATAGTTACTGATTTTTTAAGCACAATAATGACGTAGCATTTACCCATTCCCCAATAGTTTTTGCACCTTGTTTTATTGTGAAACCGAAAAATTTAAACGTGAATAATAAAGGTAACTGATCGTCAATAATTTGGGCATAATTAAATCCTAATTTTTCTTCAATATCTATGACAAAGTTATTATCATCCCATTCTTTGGTTGCCAATTTGAATATCATCTGATTGGGTTCTGCTAATGAATGAACTTTATCTGCCGACAATCCAAAATTTTTCGCCAATACCTCCCTGATTACCAAAGCAATTTCTCTCTGCCTTGTATCAGAAATACCGCTACTTTCAAGAAAATCACCTGGTGATTGTAATGTAAATTTTTTCATGGAAGAATCATCTCTTTCTGTTTGTTACCTAATTGTTCGCAGAGTAATTGTTGGTAAAGTTGAAAATAGACGATTCATCTTACTGTAATAAATAAAGAATAATTTGACAATATCCCTTTCCAATTTTCCTCCAAAAAAATAAATTTTCAGAGGCAAATATTAATAAATGTAACGTCTAAGAACATTTAGCAAAGATTATTTTTTTGACAGGATTTACATAATTTACTGGATTTTATTTGATTTTTATCCTGTAAATTCTGGCAAAAATAAGTTTTTAGCAGATACTTGAAATCGTGTTGGAAATTCGGTAGAATGCTGCTCTTTGTTTAGTTATTGCGTTTGATACGGTAACTTTTAAGATCATTTTTGATAATAAGTTTCGTTCAAAAGTTTCATTTAGTTCCATTTTTAGTCATTCCGACTAAGGAGAAGTATTTATGACAGACACACTTAATGTTGCGTTGATTGGGCAGGGTTTTATGGGACGTTCTCACTCGAACGCATGGGGACAGGTTAATAAATTTTTCGATCCGCCCATCAAACCGGTTAAACATACCATTTACGGAATGGAAGCGGAAAATCCGAAAAAATTCGCGGAAAAATGGGGGTGGAAAAACGCCTCAACCAATTGGGAAACATTGGTCAAATCACCGGAAATCGGTCTTGTTGACATTGTTACACCCAATTTCATGCACGCACCGCCCGCCAAAGCCGCTGTTGCCGCCGGAAAATCCTGCTCCTGCGAAAAACCAATTTCCGGCACCTTAACCGAAGCACGTGAAATGGCAGAAGCCGCGAAAAAAGCCAATGTCGAAACTTTTGTCTGGTTCATTTACCGCCGTGTGCCAGCGGTTGCTTTGGCTCATCGGCTGGTCAAAGACGGAGCACTCGGTGAAATCCGGCATATTCGGGCAACTTATCTTCAGGATTGGGCAGATGAATCGGTTCCGTTTGCATGGCGGTTCAAGAAAGAATTTGCCGGAAGCGGCGCACACGGCGATCTCAACGCCCATATCATTGATATGACCCGATTTGTTACCGGTCTCGAAATCGACACCGTTTGCGGCGCAATTGCCGAAACATTCGTTAAACAACGCAAGATTATTGAACAGGATTCCGGTAGAGGAATTGTTACCGATGAACAAATGCGCTACGCAAAAGCGGATGCCGGAAGCGTTAAAATGGGCGATGTAACAGTTGACGATACTGTACTGTTTCTTGTTAAATACAACAGCGGCGCAGTTGGTTCTTACGAAGCGGCACGGCAGGCAACCGGTAATCAAAACGCCAACAGTTTTGAAATTAACGGAACCAAAGGATCGCTCAAATTCAATTTCGAAAGCATGAACACGTTACAGTATTATGACGCGACGCGACCGCGTGCAGTGCAAGGCTGGACAACAATTATGTGTACTCACGGTGGTGATCATGCTTATGTTGCCAATTATTGGCCCGATGCTCACCTGATTGGCTATGAACATTGTTTTACCAGTATGGCGTACGATATTACGCTGAAACTGGCAGGCAAAACACCGACAGTTCCGCTTCCCGACTTCAACGATGCCTACCAAACGCAACGTGTTCTCGAAGCCGCGCTCATTGCCGCCGCCGAAAAACACTGGGTCAAACTCGACGACGTAAAATAAGGAACTTCTAAAAAGTTACAGTATTATCCGCAGATTTTCGCGAATTGTTTTAAATTTCTCTCAATTCTGCGTAAATCTGTGGATATACTTTGTTATTGTTGTATTAGATATTTTTGTAACTATTTTTCTGGATTGATCCGAAACACGGAAGAAGCCCGATAGGGTTTTATTTTGATAATCGCAGGTCTTTGACCTGCGGTCATACAGGTAATAGGTTCTGATGCCCCTCATTTTTTACGGCAATGAGTGGTGAACCGATTTCGCTCATCGGCACGGAATAGCCACACTCGGATATGGCAGAGAGGTGTTAAAGTAGGTAATTTAGAAATTCAGAAAATAAAAAATCCGCCAGCCCTTGTAGAAAAGGACTGACGAATTTTTGTGATAATAGTGGAAAACCGACCAAACGTAATCAAATTTTCCCTTCACACTGGGCAGGGGCGGGATTGAACCGCCGACACACGGATTTTCAGTCCGTTGCTCTACCAACTGAGCTACCTACCCTTCAGAATAAAAACTAATCACAGCATTTTACCAAAATCAATCTCATCGTCAAGTGGTTAGACCAAGAATATTGTAATTATCTTTTGTCGGATATTTTTGATTTCACACTACGAGAATAATTCCATTTTCCGGTTGATTCTTGATATTTTGTAAATCTTTTTATTTTAATAGATTACAAATTATTTGTTTTTGTTTCGTCAAAGTTTCTATTGAATACTTTAACACGGTTTTACTTCAACGGTTGTTGTGGAAACAATGCGGACGACAATAATGGGTGTTCCTGATTTGAGTTCGTTTCCGGCGGTAACAGCTTCATATTCCATTGTCCGCTCCTGCTGATTGACAAGAACTTTGCCGGTTCCGGTTCCTGCTGCGGGAATTTTGATGTAAACATTACCCACAGAACCGACTAATGTTTTTTCTGAAATAGAACCGTCTGACTTCAAATTGGCAAGCGATAAGTAAAGATAATAAACAAGATAAACAGCAATTAAACCGGATGCTATTGCCAAAATAACGGAAACGAATTTTGACATTCCTCCGGTTAATCCGGCTAATCCGCCTAATCCGAAAAAGGTGATTCCCGCAATAACAGTTCGAAGCGATAAGACCTTGAAAATATCCGCCGTTTGCGAATGTCCACCAGAAACGGAATCACCGCCAGCATCTCCACTATCGCCGATATCTCCGAAATCCCCGCCGTCTCCAACATCATCAACATCCGCACCGCCAACACCGGAAATCATCATTAACAGTTGCAAAACCATCAGTGTTCCGCCGAAAACCGCACAAATGAAATAAATTCCCATCAAAGGACTGGTAATAAAATCAAAAAAAGTCATAGCAATTAAAACAAACAAAGTAACAACATCAAAATACTAAAAAATAACATTTAAGGTCAACGCTTATCACGAAGCATGATTATACGCGAAATGACACCCAAAAGTAAAGAGAGAGGACTTTTCGTATCTAAGAAGTTGGATTTTGTATTGCTTTTCTGTGTTATTTTTTAAAATCATGAAACATTGAGAAAAAAATAATTACGAAATACATAGAATTTTTGACCTGTTTTTTCTTTTGTCTTTCCGTAATATTCCCTAAATATTTCGTCTATTTTATGCGGTTTATGTTAAAAAACTAAGGGTTGCGATGATACCATTATGAGAACACCACCAAAATTTTCTCAAAAAAGAAAGATTTCTCTTGACATCCATCTTTGTTTGGTATAAACTTTACATCTCATTCAATGGCGATACATATGTTTTGCTGCTTTTGTGGTAAATGTTTCGCGATTATTTCAATAAAACCTTGTAAATAAGGAACTTAACAATGAAAAACTTAGTAGAAAACGCTTCGGAAAATTCACG
>JAISBG010000703.1 GCA_031266315.1 Planctomycetaceae bacterium
TGTAATTTTTCGTGCGTTTATTGTCAAGTTCTTGCCGAGAATCTGAAAAATTCCGCGCGAAAGGATAATTCCGCAACATCTATTGATCTTAATTTGCTTGAATTGGAACTTCGGGAATTGGCGGGTATGGTCAATGACGGTTCGTTGTTCCGTGATACATGGCTTTCTCATACACCGCCGGAAAAACAAATTTTGCGTGATATTGCGTTCAGCGGCGACGGTGAACCGACGTTATCGTTGCAATTTCCAGAAGCCGTCAGTCGGGTTACGGCGGTTCGCAGAGAACTCTGTACAGAATCAACAAAAATTGTTTTAATCACCAACGCCAGCACGCTCCATATTGAATCAATTCGTAACACATTGAAAACGCTACTTGCCAACAACGGCGAAATCTGGGCAAAACTTGATGCGGGAACACCTGCTTATTTCCGAACAATTTCACGTTCGACAATTCCGTATGAAAAAATCCTGACGAATTTGACGGAATTTTCCAAAACCAATCCGATAGTGATTCAATCTTGTTTTACGTTGTTGCACGATAAAGAGCCGGACGATGAAGAAATCCGGCAATATGCGGAACGCTTGAAATTGATGAAACAGATACAAAGAGTACAGATTTACACGGTTGCTCGTCAGACGCCGGAATCTTGGGTTTTACCGCTTTCCAATGAACAACTTGACAAAATTTCCGAAACGGTACGAAAATTAACAGGCTTACAGGTTGATTCGTTTTACTCCGCGTAAATTTTTTGAAAAATTTATGCGGAGTGTGATACTTTTTTCATGTATTTGTGTATAATTTTTAAGATTAACGATTCATTTTTTTTCCTAGTGTTCACGAATTGGTGTGGTGTTTTTATTAACTCATGTTACGCACCGTAGTTAAAAAGTCAAGGTGAAGATATTTTGATTCTTAAGTCCGTAGGACTTTAACATGGATAACCCCGTGCAAGTGCAACGCAGCACGGGGCATTGAGTTCAACAGAGCCTTGCCGTGAGCATGTTGAACTGCTACGCAGTTCGTGGTGAGGGGATTCCGTTTACCCCGTGCTGCACTTCGTTTGCACGGGGTTATCCACGTTAAAGTCCTACGGACTAAAATCATGAATAAACACCTTTACTTTGACTTTGATTCATCCCAAACGGTTACTTTTTACCGACGGTGCGTAACATGAATTATTAATTTAGGGAGGTATATTACGCAATCTCCTTTCAGGACGAAATATTTTTAAAGTATAAACGAACCGTTTATGGGCTCCATAAACAAAATAGACCGTTACATTTTCAAACATAATGTGAGCAAATTATGACAACAAAAATTTCCCGCCGAATGGCAATTAAAACAGCCGCAACAACAACTGCGTTTGGGCTTGCAGCGTTACAAACGGAAACGTCTTCATCGCAAATCATCGGTGCCAATGAACGGATTCGGCTCGGATTCATTGGTATTGCCAATCGCGGCAGTCAATTACTTGACGCCTTCAAAATTCACGCCGATGCGGAAATTGCCGCTTTGTGTGATGTCAATACCAAAACACTTGGAACCGTTCGCGAAAAATTCGGGGCAAATATTGTTGCGGAATCTGATTTCCGAAAACTTTATGAACAAAAAGACCTCGACGCCGTTGTTATCGCAACTCCTGATCACTGGCACGCCATTCAAACGGTTGAAGCGTGTAAGGCGGGTAAAGATGTGTATTGTGAAAAGCCGCTTTGTGTTACGGTTTTTGAGGGGCGGAAAATGGTTGAAGCGGCACGGAAATATCGCCGGATTGTTCAGGTTGGAATTCACCGGCGAAGTTCGCCGTTGTATCGGGAACTTGCCCGGCAGGGTGCCGATCAATTGGTCGGTTTTGTTACAGTAGGGCGTTCTTTCCGACCAAGCAATATGTTTCCCAACGGTATTGGAAAAGCGGAACCGACCGAACCGCCGAAAGAATTAGATTGGAATCTTTGGCTCGGTCCGCGTCCCGAATCGCCTTATCAGACAACCATCGCACCGTACAAATTCCGTTGGCGGCATCTTTATTCGTCACAAATGGGCAATTGGGGAGTTCATTTTCTTGATGCAATGCGTTGGTTGCTTGGCGACGAGTCGCCGGTTTCGCTTTGCGCTATGGGAGGACGTTACGTTATTGATGATGACCGCACCGTACCGGATACCGCCGAAGTCATTTTTGAATTGCCCAAAGGACGATTACTTTCGTTCTGTCAATACGAAGCGTGCGGCAATCCTTGTCTGGCAACAGATGAACGTTTCCGTCCGTTGGGTGAAATTGAGTTACGAGGAACAAACGGGACACTTTATATTGATGAACGAAAATATCTTATCAAACCGGAACAACCCGGTCAATTTCAGGCGAAAGGGGAACGCATGAAGGAAGTCCGTGCCGAAGGAACCGGCGGCGGAAGCAATCAATGGATTACCGAACTTCACGCACGAAATTTCCTTGATTGCGTGAAAAGCCGTGAATTACCAAATTGCGATATTGAAACCGGTCATCGAAGTACATCAATGAGTTTACTTGCCAACATCTCGCTTGCCATTCGCCAACGACTCGATTGGAATCCCGAAAAAGAACAATTTATCAATAACGATACAGCAAATCAATTACTGCATTACCAATACCGCCAACCATGGAAATTGGAAATCTAAACTCCGAATATACTGTGTTCGTCATAAAATTAGTATTTTCATAACTATTCAGTATAATTTTTGTTAAAATTTTGTATGATTATTTATTTAACAGGTACAAAAAATGGCGTAGCCCGATAGGGCTTAATTTTCATAACCGCAGGTCTTTGACCTGCGGTGTAACGACAGAAAACTATTGTCTGAAAGGCTGAACTTAACACGGTAACGGCTTAAAATTCTGCCTTTCAGGCAGTAGGTTCATTAGTTTGTAACCGCAGGTCAAAGACCTGCGGTTACGAAAATAAAGCCCTATCGGGCTATTCGGTTTTTCGGATTGATCCAGAAAATAGTTGTTACTTGAAAAATACCCAATACACCTCCTAATATAGCATATTTCCCATTTATACTTTTCCTAAATATATGTTAAATATAAATTGAACAAATAAATTTTAATAAAACAATAAATAAAAAAAGTATTTATCGTAATTATATGTGCAAGCGAAAATAACACACTCATTGACAAAAAATTCACACACCAGCTCACTATTTTCGCTTGCGCATGTCTTATAAAATAAGTGTGAAAGGATTTTTCTATGAAGTTGTTGGCATTTTTTATTATTTCAGTAATGATCAATGTAAATGTTTATGCTGAAAATAATTTTGTATCACATAAATTGATAAATTTTCGTGATATTTCACTGAATGAAGACATGTATTTTCCCACTATCTTTTCTGCCGACGAGATAAAGATGTCTGAAATGATAGATACAATTCGTATAAAAATAGACGTGTCTATGGATTCAAAATCGTTATTTTCTTTATTGCCTCCGCTTTGGGATGCGAAGACAAAAACGGCATTGATCATTTTCAAGGACACGGACGATAATTTTATTCCTGTTTCGGCAACACTGATTCGTTCCAAAAATACCCATAACGGCATGATTGCTGTATCAAAGTTACAACATGAAATTTTTAGTCAGTTTGACAAAATGGAACGTTCTGTTAAAGAATTAAAAAAAGAAGTAATAACAAACATGAAGACTTTTGTCGCTCAACGAAAGAAACTTGATTTTGATGAACCGTCATTGATTTATGAAACAATTGCACAAAAAGTTGAAACAAATATGAATGCCGTTACGAATGAGGATACTGCTTTTCTTAAAATAGCTTTACAAGAACTTGTTGTTGCTTACAAAGACGATCTGAATGCAGATTTACAAGTAGAAAATCAAAAGATGGCAGTAATCAATCAAAGGTCTGCCGAATTAGAGCAGGCTTCTAAAAATATTCGTATCAGATTAAAAAGTGGTTTACGTTTACTTCCAAATGAAAAGGAATTTCAGATGAAACGAGGTGTCATCGCAGGGGAACTTAAAGCTCTTCGTGCTAGGATTAATAAAACGAAAGATCGTTTACCCCAAATGTTTGATAGAAAAGTAACTCTGATAAAAAGAAGATTTGAAACTTATGAAAAATTACTAACTCAATATACCGAATTAACAAAACTTGACAATGAAAAACAAAAGATTATTGATATTATTGCTAAATTGGACAACGAAAATATTGTGTTGACTATTTCTCTTTTGTATGGAGATGAAATTATTCTGGTTTTTTGGGCGGAAAAGGAATGATTGTACTTGATATATACTCTTCACACTTTAAAATTCGGTTTTCGTTTTAGCCGCCCAGCGTAATGGCAAATGAAAAAAACCGAAATCACAAGGGAGTTTTCCATGTTACGATTCCAAACGATGATGGTTTGTGGACTTTTACTGTTTCTTTCCTATATTGCCCCTATTTATGGCGAAATCGGCGAGGCTGAAATTCGGTTTCTGACTGACGGGGTCGAAGGAATTGCTCCTACTGGTGTGCCGGGACCGCTTTGTGTGTTCGGCAAGAATGCCGCACCAATTCTTGCCGGTAAAGAAGGTAATTCACTCGCTCCACTTCTTGCCGCCGCGAAGTTTGGCAAAGGTCGCGTCATCGCTTTTGGGCATGGCGGTTATTTGAGTAAAGAATTGCTCACGCAAAAATATGGTTCAAAGCGTTTAGTTTCGAATATTGTCCGTTGGCTTGCTGCCGGAAATCAATCACCTCGAATTGCCGTTGTTGGTAGTCCGGAGTTGGCGGACTTTATTGCAACACTTGGCTACGAAGGTCAAAAACTTGACAGCCTGACTGATCCTAAGGCGGCGGGACAATTCCAAATTCTGGTGATGGACTGTGCGCATCTTCCAATGAACCAGATTGAGCGGATATCGAAATTCGTTTCCAACGGCGGCGGACTTTGTACTGCGTCACTCGGTTGGGGTTGGCTTCAGGTGTCTGGTAAAACAGACCTGAAAACGGAACACACTGGTAATCTCCTCCTCAGTCCGATGGGAATTGTCTGGACAGATGGTTATCTCGGTACCACGCTGAAAAAAGACGGGGTTGATCTTTACGCCGTTTCGACTGACATACCGCTGAAGTTCATTAACGTAACGGAATCAATCATTGCCGTCGATGCCCACGAAAAAGGAACAAAAAAACTCACTCCCAACGAAATTGCGCAAGCAATTGCAACGATTGAACGAGGAATCCGTTCTATTCCGGCGCGGCAATCGTCAGTTCTCGCTCCGCTGAAACAATACGTTGACCGTGAAGTTATTCCGACGGAAAAAAACAAGATTCGCAAAAATTTGATGATTGCCGATGTTTTGGCTGTAACGTTGCAAACGGAAAGATATCTGAACAGACAACGTACCAATGGAATACCGCGAGATGGAATTCTGTTCTTGCCTGCCGGTAACGATTTTCCCGGTTCCGTACCGAATGATGCCAAAACTGTTTCGCAAAAAATTAAAATTGACACGAAAATTCCTGCTTGGCACTCGACCGGTTTGTACGCTGCACCGGGAAGTACCGTAACGGTTAAACTCCCCAAAGATTTTTCCGTACCGAAAAATTCGACTTTAAGTGTTCGTATCGGTTGCCATCGCGACAAACTTTGGGGAAAAGACGAATGGAAACGATTTCCTGAAATCACTATTGAGATTCCATGCCGAGATGAAACAACAAAGATCGTCAATCCTTTCGGTGGACTTGTTTATATTGTCGTTCCTCGAAATTTCGACAAAGGAGAAATTACCGTACAAATCAGCGGTTGTATTGAGGCTCCTTTGTTTGTTTTTGGAAAAACCAAGATTGACGATTGGAAAAAAGTTATTCGAAACGCTCCGGCTCCGTGGGGCGAACTGGCGTCAGACCGAGTGATTTTATCGCTTCCTTCGCAACATTTGCGTGAACTCGACGATCCGGACGCCGTGATGGAATTTTGGAACAAGGTGCTTGACGATGATGCCGAACTCTGCGGAAGTCCGGTGAAACGGGAACGCCCCGAGCGGATCGTCTGCGATCGACAAATTAGTGCCGGATCCTTGCATTCCGGTTATCCCGTAATGACTCACATGGATGCCGGAAAGGAATTCATCAATTTGCATAATCATCCTGAAAAAGGTTGGGGATTTTATCACGAATTCGGACACAATCACCAATCCGGCGATTGGACATTCGATGGAACCGTCGAAGTAACGGTTAATCTGTTTACGTTGTACAATCTCAAACAATTTGGAATCAAAAGGGAATCGGCGCATCTCCAACAGAAAACAGAGCAACGAACTAAAAAACGTGACAAATATTTTGCAGCCGGTTCGCCGTTTGATCAATGGAAATCGGATCCGTTCCTTGCGCTCATTATGTATTCCGACATCATTGATGAATTTGGCTGGGAACCATTCAAGGCGGTGTTTCGGGAATACCGTGAACTGAAAAAGGAGGAACGTCCCAAAAACGATGACAAAAAACGTGATCAATGGTTGATACGTTTATCGCGTCAACTCGGCAAAAATTTGGGACCATATTTTGACCGCTGGGGTATTCCCGTTTCGCAAACTGCCAAAAACGCCGTCAAGGAGTTACCGGAATGGCTGCCATATTAACTGTTTTCATGAATAGCCGGCAGTGTAACGAAACGAAACCCAATTATACTCATTACACTTGAAATTTTGCTGATTCTATCGGATTAGGTGTTTTACAAGAGAATCGTAAAATAATTTGGTAATATTTCATCGGAATTCTCGTTAAAGATAAGCAATTATAAGGTGGGCGACCTTTTGCTAAAAGGTCGCGTCGGCGTACTCGCCGACAGTGAATTAGATTAACACTGGCAAATAGTGTTGCCTTCCGTTTTGGAGTCAATGCCGAGTCAACCGGCGCGACCGCCCAGCGGGCGGATCGCCCACCTGATGATTGCCTACCTTTAATGAAATTCCGTTGTGAAACACCTAATACGGTAGAATCAGAAATTTTGGTTTAAGCCGGCGTTCATTGTTCGTCATGCCCCTATTGATTAAAAGTCCCTTTTGTCCTCATGTCCCTTACTAAAACGAAAACTTGTAGAACGGTGCGTTTGTCCATGAACTTTGAAACATCTTAAAATTGCCGGTACGATAATAGAATTTAGGACAATTTTTAAGAAGTGAAACAAGAAATGAAGCGAATTATCGTTTCGTCAATGTTCAAAAATTGTGTTTTGTGCATACAATGACCGCAGATTGTAACGGTCTATTTAATTTGTACCTATTCACGTAACTATTGTAAAAATTTCCTTCGCCCCGCAGGGGCAATGCGTAACAACCCACCGCAACGCGGTGGGGAACGACACACACAAACTATCGCCCTGTAAGGGCAATGGAAAATTGAAAACGAAGATGAATTGATTGACCGATAAAAATGTTTCATTTATTGACACATGGTCTTCACTGCCCCTTCAGGGCGATGGTGTTTGTGGTTTTACCCGCCGCGTTGCGACGGGTTGTTATGCATTGTCCTTTCAGGACGAAATATTTTTTAAAGTATTTTAAGTAACTGTCTATCCCATAAACTAAATAGACAGTTACATTTTTATGGTTCATTTTCGATTTTCAAATCGTCAATGAAAAACGACGAATCGTCGGCGGTTTTGCTAAGATTACAGAAACCAAACCATTGAAGTGTTTTCCAATCGGCGTGAACTGGTTTAAGGTTTTTAAATTCCTGTTTGTGACCGTCGGCAAGTGTTAATGTTAAATTCCATATTCCCGTTGATTGTTCACCAACATCGACGGTAATCGCAAAATGAATCCATTGATCCGTTGGAAATTCCAGCGGTTCTATTCCCTTGACGTGAAGTTGACCATTGTTGATACGAACACTCAGCCCAATTTTGTACGGATTTGAATTGTCCCGCCATTCAATATGAGCGTCGCTGTTTTTCTGAACACGAAGAGCAAAACCCGCACGAACAACTCCTTGTGTATAATTCGGTACGAAAACAATGTGCGGATTATAAAAATGTTGCAAATCAGGAGAAT
>JAISBG010000779.1 GCA_031266315.1 Planctomycetaceae bacterium
ACCGGAACCGGTTCGCGTTCTGACTCTTGCCCGCAAAACGGAGCAGTTTTGAAACATAGTTTTTACAAGCAAACAAACTCAAAAAGGGGCGGAAACGTCTAAAGTGTTTTACATAACTCAAAATATAGTAAAAGGTTACGAAACAAGCGGTTTTCCAAATCATCCAAAAAATCGCAATGACTAATAAAAAAACCGCTCTTGAGTCAAGGGGTTGCCCACCTTTTGTAAAAGGTTGCTCTTAAAGGGGCGGAAGAAAAACTTGTAATCCTACTGCGGTTGAGCGTTTATTGATTCCGATGGGAAATATTATAAATTGGAAAAGATAAATTGCCCTTGCGTCAAAACGTAAATTTTGGCATTATACGCAACCGTTTTTAGCGGGAACTGTTTCCAGCCGGTTCCGCCGTAACTGACAAATTGCCAAACTTATCGGAAAATTAAGGACATGCGACTTTCGTTGCGTACACTTCTTGCGTTCGAAGATCATATTTTCGATCAAGAGCAACATCAACAACTTGAACGGCTTATTCCGAAACACGATGCCGCTTCGACGATGTTGAACCGCATCCGAAGTACGGTACGCAATCCCCGTCTCGGCGTGCCGGGGTTGGTCGATCAACGCGAAGAACTTGATCCCAACCTTGTCGCTGAATATCTCGATCACCAAATGCCAGAAGAAGTTCAGGAGCGGTTTGAAACCTATTGCCTGTCCTCCGACAAATATCTTGCGGAAATTACTTCCATTCACCACGTTTTATCGAATGTTCTCGGCGAACCCGCCCGAACCAGCCGTGAATGTCGGCAACATTGTTATGATCTTTACCGGTTGCCGGTAACACCGGAAGTTTTCCGTGAAAAGCAGGAGAAAGAAAGAAAAGAATCGGAACTTCCTTTCGGTTCCCGTAAACTCTCGTTCGACGATTATTTGCCGCCGCCTCGCCATTCCGAAACTTCTAAGCCAATAAAACCAACCGGTCAAACGATTGGTCAAACAATTGATCAGAGAACTGAATCGAATGAATTTCAGGTCAATCGAACTTCGTCTTCCGGTTCAATTAGTCAAAAAATTGATCAAAAAGTTGGTCAAAAAATTGATCGAAAAAACCGACCGGAATTGGTTGCGTTCCAGCAGCAACACGAAACTTACGAAACCTACGAAGAAAAAAACCTGTTACCTTCCTTTAATATTGCTCCGTTTCCGCATTTGACGTCCGCCGTTGTTCCCGCCCAAACCGACATCCCCGAACCCCAAACCGCTCCCACTGTTTCCGCGTCCGTTCCCTCTGCAGAACAGAAGAATGTCCAACCGTTTTCATTGGCTAATATATTGACTAATATACTAGTTAATGTGTTTGGGAATTGGTTGACCGCCGGTAAAACGGAAAAAAACAAAACAGAAAACAAAACGGAAAACCGTACCGAATACACCCAAATCAATCCGCAAAAAAATAATTCATTGTGGACAGTGTTGATGATTTTCCTGTTATGTTCCACCGTGTGGCTTGGTTGGAATAAAGTTCAGGAAAAATGGAATAACACTCAACATAAAAATGAAACCGCTCTTATGAATACTCGGTTGGAGACGACCGATTCGGCTTCGGAAGTTTCGGAGCCGTCGAATGTGCCGGAAAAAACGACAACGACGACCGCCGTATCGCTCGCAACCGCAACGCCGCCGATTGCCGAAGTGCGGGAGTCGGCAACTGCATTGCCGGAACCGCCTAAAAAATCAATCGAAATCATTCCGTCTCCTACTTCCGTGTTGCCGACATTGCCGCAACAACCTAAAGAGGAACTCGTTCAACCTCCTGCGAACACGAATATTAATATTAATACCAACATTGCAACAGAGTCCTTGCCGCAAAATATTCCGCCGGTTACGGAGTTGGCAACAGCAACGAAAACAGCAACAGAATTTCAACCACAACCTTCGGATTCTGTCGTGTGTGCATTGCCGGAGTTGCCGCCGTCAACTTCTTCCGTCCCGCCCGCAACAACAGCGACCCAATTAAAATCAAGAGAAACGCCTTTATCCAATTTATCCCAATTGCCCGAAAAACCGATGTCGTTTGCGCCCAATCCGATGCGACATTCCCAAACGGTGATTGTTCCGACCGACAGCAGTGAAAGTCAATCTTTTCCGTTTCCTCCGGCGGATTCTCCAACTCAGACACTTGCGGAACCGGCACCGGCTTCAGTAGCAACACCAACAGCACCACCGACAACACCGGCACCCGCGTCGGCATCAACATCAACTCCGGCAAAACGACGCGAAAAACCGCAAATCCGAAATTCTGCCGTTGTTGCCAGAGTCACACCGACCAATTTTGAAACACCGGTTCCGTCAAAACCTCTTTTGGTGGCAATGCCGGAACGTGAACCGGAACAATTTGACGACCAATCGCTAATTGCTTTTCAACCGATTTCCGCCCCACCGAAACAAAAAAACGCCGCCTTGCTTTCGGCTGAATTTGTGGAACCGAAACGACATGGCGATATGGTTTCCGGTTTGAATTTGAAGGAGCCGCAAAACCCCAATGCGTGGATGACATCGGTTGTGAATCAGATTCAGGAAGAACAGCAGGGCAAACAATTGGTTAAACAACTGGTTAAACAACCAGTTAAAAAACCGGCGGAACAATCAATGGAACGATTGGCTGGACAATCGGAACCTGTTTTTAGGAATGAATTAACCGATCATCAGCCGAAACAGTCCATTGCGTTTGGCAATGCATTTGGTAATACGGATCATCTCATGGGCAATGCGATTCCGAATGAACCCGCCGCCGCAATTCCGACACAACATGTTATTCCGGTTGGTGAAATTCGGGAGAAGCCGGAGATTCCGCAACCTCCGGTTCTTGGGCGGGTTCTTGCGGTGAAGGAGCCGTGCATTGTTTTTTCCGCATCGACTGCCAGTGACCAGTGGGAGATGAAGCGGTTGCCGTTGGCACTTCACGCCGACCAATATCTTTTGACAACCTCGCCATTCCGTGCGGTGGTGGAGTTGGAAAGTGGTTTTCTGGTTGAAATGGTGGGCGACTCCAAATTCTGCCTGCTGGAACCGGACGAAAACGGAATTGCCGGAGTTTTTATTGATTACGGACGTTTGGTGATTCGTCCGATTTTTTCCGAAAACAAAAACAGCACTCAATCGCTCCGTCTCCAAACGGAAAAGATTCAGGGAACCGTCCATTTGACGAATCCGGCGAGCCTGATATTTGTGGATACGTTTGCGGAGATTCTTGAAAATACACCCAATGAATCCACTTTGCATCGTCCTGTTCTTCCTCAAACGCGACCAATTCTTGGGCTAATTCCTGAGGCAAACGGAAAAATTTCATGGCAAGTCGGTCAAGTGTCGCTTGCGGCAACCCGACAAGCTGGAGTTCTGTTGGTTCAGGAAAAGCCGGAACTTGGCAATATTCAGGGACTTCCTAATTGGTTGAATCCTTTACCGTTGCCGCCGGAAAGCGAGCAATTGGCGGCGGTGTGCCATCGGATTTTCGACAAAACGGACGGCAATTGTGAAGCGGCGTTGAACTTATTGATTCGGGAGCCGTCTATTGCGGTTCGTTCCTTTGGCTATCGCCTTTGGGGTGATCTTGGGCGGTTTGACATTCCTCTAACTTTTCTTTCGGAAGCCAAACCGGACGAAGAACCAATTCGGCAAGTTCTCGTCCCTTATTTCCGTGAAGTGATGAAACGCGACGAAGAAACAGTTCAACGTCTCGCCGATGCAATTGAAACGGTTCGGCATTAAAAAAGTCAAACAAAGCGATTCCTTCTTCATCAAAGAGGTGAGCAATATCAAAGAGGTGGGCGATGTTCCGCTGGAACATCGCGCCGGTTGAGTCATACTCGATTCCAGAAAGGTTTGTCCTTCATAAAAATTCTGCTATTAAATCAATACACACAGGAAAGGCAAACCGATTGGAGTCGATGATAAACCAACCGGCGCGACCCTTCAGCGAAGGGATCGCCCACCTTATGGTTGCCCACCTCTTTTCTGATTTTTCGTGAACAGTTACAAAAAATGTTCCACAAACATTTGTACGTAACCATTAAGGGTAATACCGGATAAGGTTGGCGTCCAGAACTTTTCGGATACGTTCTTGCAACGATAAAAGATGAGTCCGCGATGCCGTGTCCAATTTTGCCTTGCCGTTAAGCAACGCCTGAATATTCGAGGATAAACTCGTCAATTGTTGTTGCGCAATTGATTGACTTGATAACGGCGGCAATTCGCCCAACGAATAAAAAGATAAAACTTGAAAATAATCATTTTGTAACATTCGTTGATGCAATCCGATTGCCGGTTTTCGTGCGGTAAATTCGCCTTCTTTGATTGTTTCCAACTCCTTGAAAATCGCATCCGTTATCGTTTCGAATAATTCGTCAATCGTATAAACATCGTCTCCTTCCGCAACACGAAGTTGCGTTTCTTCCAGCCGTTCCAATGTCCATGGATAAATTAATTGATACAAAATATAACGGCGGGCAAACAAAATCAATTCGCTCAATGTCCATGTTTGAGTGCCGTAAATCTGATAGTTCCAATGTAACCATTTTTCTTCGCCGAACTGGTTGTACACCTCGTGCGAAATTTTGAACGAGTCGGCTGCTAATATTGTTTTACAAATATATTCCAGCGAATCGCGTTGTGTTTTAGCGTCCACAACTTGAATCGGCGGACGACCTTTGGGGTCGCCGCGATGGTCGCGATTGACGTAAAGTCCGGCAACATTCCGCGCCAACACATAATTCGCACTAACACGGTCAAAAGTCAGTAACATGAAAAAACGTCCCGCGTCTTTATAACTGCCGCCTTCCTTGACCGAACGGTCTAGCAATTCCGGTAACAATTTTTCATAACGCGCTGTTGCGGTTTTAGCGTAATCCAACGGATTGGAACCAAGATCACGAGTTGAAGTGAGCGGATCAGAATCTGTTACTATAATATCTTCATCGGTTGCAAAATTCCGACCGCTTTCCGCCTGACGTGCGGCAATTTTTTGGAGTTCCTTCAACTCTCCGTCCGTTCCGCCGGAAACAATTTTGTAACCGTATTCAATTGCCAGATAATCGTACGGTCCCAGTGTTGACATGAAATAATCGCCTTGCGGCTGTCCTTTCGGCGCAACGTTAATTGGTAAATAATCCATGACGGAACCGGCAATTCCAAATTCCTTTGAACGATCCGGCTTGTTGATTTCCTCCAACGTCAGCCAACTGCTTGCCTTAAAATTATGACGCAATCCGAGTGTATGACCAACTTCATGCATCACAAGGTCTTTGATTCCGGCAAGAATAATTCGTTCCAATTTTTCTGCCATTGCTTTTTCTTTTTCTTGTCGGGACGATTTTTTCGTATCCTTTTTTTTGTCTTTTTTCTCTTCATTTTTGGTATCGCCGTTTTCTTTCTTTTCGTCATCTTTTTTTGACTCTTTTTCAGAATCGGCTTTTTCGTCCGCTTTTTCATCAGTTTTTTCATCGGCTTTATCGGACTCTTTTTCGTCCTTTTTTTCGCCGTTGTTTTCACTGTTGTTTTTTGAAGACTCTTTTGTCTCGTCCGACTTTTCATCAGATGTCTTATCCGCATCTTCATCTTTGTTTTCTTCTTTTTCTTTATCCTTTTCTTCTTCTTCTGCCGAATCATCGTCATCGTCGTTCATTAGTGAAACAGCAAGTGATGCCAACGCAATTTGTGTTGCTTTATTTTTCGCGTCGGTACAAAAACAATCGTTCAATCCTGAATGAGGAACCGCATGTTGCGCTTCTTTGTGTTTTTCGTAACGTTTCTTAAAAGCGGAAGCAATCTCATCTTTTTTGTCTGTTTCCGGCGGAATTAAATCGGCAATAAAATAATCAAACCGGTCTTTCCAGTGATCAATAAAACCGGCATCAATAATAATATCCGCATCAAGAATTTCTCCGTTAAGAGGATTCACGTGACTCGGTCCCATTGCAAATCCGGCGTCCGATGTAATCCATCGAATTGTGTTATAATTAATATCTTCTGAATCCCAGTTATCGGAATCGGATTGTTGACGGACTTCAATCGCGTTCACAATACCGATTTTTTCAAACGCTTTATTCCATTCCAAAATTCCTTCACGGACAGCATGGCGATATTTGAATGGAACCGTTTTTTCGATCCAAAAAACAATCGGTTTTTTAGGCGGTGAAAGAGTTGCCGACGAATCCGCTTTCTGGAGATTCCAACGGTTGATATACCGGACAAGATGATCTTCTTTTTCGTTACGTGAAAAATTTTTATGTGTTGTGGTAAAATAACCGATCCGATTATCCGCTAAACGTGACGAATAACCGGTTGATGGAAGTTTACTGACCGAATAATGAATCGTAACTCCAACACTATTCGCGTCCGGCGAATCGGCGGCGGAATAATAATAACGATAAACAGAATAAGTTGCGGCAACCCGAAATTCAATATTGTTCGGAAATCCTTTGACTTCGCCCCAAGTGGAACGGTCACGGGCAAAAGAACCGCCGACATCACGACCAAGTTTGGGAAGATCGGACATGAAAACCGACGCCATATCAATAACATCACCGCCGCCGTCACCGGTTGCGAGAATTGGCAGGCTATAAAGAATACTGTCGGAATACGCGACATCAACCGCTTTTGCTTCCGGCGTTCCCGAATCGGCTTTGAACCGGATATTGCGCCGGACAATCTGAATCGAATCGTTGACTTTACGGAATTGCCAGAGCCAGTCCTCGTCGGATTCCTGAAGCGTGTAACCGCCAATCGCGCTCCAACCGGAACCTTTGGCAATTGCCATCGCAATCAGATAATCCGTGTTAAGATTGGAACTCTTGATTTCAGCGTACAACTTTTCTTTTTTACGGTACAACGTAATGAGTCCGTCAATTTTTTGAGCATCGGGAAGAACTTCTTTAATTGGTTTGGGACGATCATCTTTTTTGACGGTTGCACTGACAACCGTACTAGCAGGAGTGTCGGGTTTAACCGGTGGTTTGACCTCCTGAGCGTTGAGCCGAACAATTCCGGCGGAAAAAATCAAAATTCCTAAAATGATCCCAAAATGTGCGTTTCGTTGAAATTTGTTCATAGTAATTTAGGGGAAATGAATGAGGGAAAAACTAAATACACTACCAAAATATTGCCGAGCAATGAGAATTTTTTATAAAATTTTTATAAAATTTTCACAAAATAGGCAATATTGATAAAATATTATAGCATATTTTTTACTTTAATTTCATTATTAATACTTAAATAATTAAATAGTAAGTGGGAAATCTGAGATGCATCTTGCAAGTGGTAAGAATAATTTGGGAGCAAAGAGCAGGAGAAACAGCAAATCGTGTACAAAAGTCAGATGCGATTTGTCATTATGAAAGAAACAAAGGAACATGCGACAAAGTTTAGTTGTTCAAGTGCAACTTCGAGTTCTGCTAAAATTCCAACAAAACTGGAGGTAATGGATACAATGTAAAATTTCTTTCAATTAGGATACAGAGTCAGACAAAAAGATTATCAATCAGATCTGACAACCATCAAAGGAAAAGAGAAAAATATTTATTATGATTCTATCCAAAGTTTAATGCCAGGAGTGGCTGATTTAATCAATTTAACCATTGGCATGCTTCCAAAACTTAAAATTTAGCAGGGAAAGAGCAAGTGCTGATGAGATCGCTGGTTCCAAATGTTATGAGGAATTTGAGGAAATTGTTGGTGATGGTAAGTACTCACGAAAACAATCTTTAACTTTGATGAAGTGGGGTTTTAGAAAATAGAAACTTATATTTCAAGAGAAGCCAAAGATTGCTTCAGTGTCTTGTGGGTGGGAATGGTAATGTTGATTATAAACTTAAAACCCTTGTAGTCCATCGTCCACAAAAGTCTGAGGCCTTTGGAGGGGTATCAAAATCTCACTTACCTGTTCTTTGGAGCTCAAGCAAAAAGGGATAGATAACTAGTGACATAATATTACAGTACTTTAGTGAATCGTTTCTTATAGTGTTCAAGGCTTACAGCAGAAAAAGAAAACCAGGATTTTAATATATTTGTTATTAATAACTGCTCAGGTTACCCAGGAGCACTTACATACCCTATCTGCAAACAGAAACTATCTGTCTCCAACTTAACACAATACCATAATGGCAGCTGAGGGATCATGGTGGCATATCAACTTTCAAGGAATAGTAGTTACATAGAATATGTGCTAGATTAACAGAAGCAACTGATGGGGACATAAGCATACTGCAAAAGAACATACTAGCAAACTCCGTGGCCTTAGTTTGCGAGCAAATTATACTGACTGTCGCTTGTAGGCAAAGTTAGTGCCTACTTTTTGCGGGTAGAAGGTGTCGCGTGGTCGGTTTTCTAGACCAAAGCCACCACTATTTCTTCCGAGTAGCTCCTCAGTTGTACTCACTAGGCTGAATGGACCCCGTTCCAGACCCACTACACCACAGAAAATCTGGTAGTGCCGGGAATCGAACCCGTGACCTCTGGAACTGTAGCC
>JAISBG010000099.1 GCA_031266315.1 Planctomycetaceae bacterium
GTTGGTGCGCCAAAACTGGTTCCTTTAAGCAACGCCGCCTGAATCGCTTCGACAACAACCGGATGAGCGTGTCCCAAAATCATCGGTCCCCAAGACTGAACATAATCAAGATAACGATGTCCATCAACATCAATCAGATAGGCACCTTCACCGCGTTCTATGACAATCGGTTCACCGCCAACCGCTCCAAACGCCCGCGCCGGACTGTTCACTCCACCCGGAATCAAATTTTTGGCTTCGGAAAAAATAATATGGCTTTTGTCGTGATTCAACATGTTCGTAAACTTCAAAAATGAAATAATTCAATAAAATAATTCAATGGTTCAATGAAAATTTTTTGATTTCATTAAAAAGAAAAGATTCGTAACTATTCACCCTTTCGCGGAAAAAATAAATCCATAACATAATGACAATCCGGTAAATAGTTACAAGGACAGTATAGCATAATTTAGAAGTTCGGGTTTGGCAATGCCGTTACGGGAAAATATTTTTGATTTTTATCATTTTGTGATAAACAATAGAGTAAAAAAAGGTAAAAATGATTTTCCCGCACATCCTCTTGTTCAAAGGGCGGGACTATGGTATTTTATTTTGTTCGGGTTGCGATGCTGTTTTCCGTTGATTATGATTTGCTTACTTTGTATTTTATCCAATTCTCAATAACATTTCCCGAAAAATTTCAGGAAATTGTTCATTTTTACGATATATTGCCCAACGTTTTATGTCCGCCATGTCTCATGTTTTGATTCTTCGTGCTCCCGGAACCAATTGTGATCAGGAAACGGCTTATGCTTTCCGGTTGGCAGGGGCGAAATCGGTTGAAATTCTCCATATCAACAGTATTTTAGAGACGCCGACCACTTTAGACCGCGCCAATATTCTTTGTATTCCGGGCGGATTTAGTTTTGGTGATGACATTGCGGCGGGAAAAATTTTCGCATTGAAAATTAAAAATCATTTGGCGGATACTTTTAGGCGTTTCTGTGATGCGGACAAATTGATTCTTGGAATTTGCAATGGATTCCAAGTTCTTTTGAAATCAGGACTTCTGTTTGAAGAAGACTCCGGAGGTTCTATCGCGACCTTAACATGGAATCTTTCCGCTCGTTACACAGACTGTTGGGTTCATCTCCAAACGGAAAAAAACAATGCAATTTTTTTGCGTGGTATTGAATCAATGTATTTACCGATTGCTCATGCGGAAGGTCGATTTGTATTTCGTGAAAACGTGACGCAACCTCTTCAACAACTTGCTCTTCGGTATTATTCGGAGGAAAACCCGAATGGTTCGATGCTGAATGTTGCTGGGGTTTGTGATATTTCGGGGCGGATATTCGGTTTGATGCCTCACCCTGAACGCTACGTCGATTCCACACAACATCCGCATTGGACACGAAAAATCACGTCCAATATTCTCAAACATCCTTCGCTCGGCGACGGTCTGACAATATTCCAAAACGCCGTTTCATACTTTCAATAAAATTTTCCTGATTCTACCGTATTAGGTGTCCAAACATTGACAAGTTCGTTTTAAACGCGAGAATTCGCGGAAAATCGTGGAAAGAGGTGGGCGATCCTTTCGCTGAAAGGTCGCGCCGGTTAAGTCATAATTTTGCCGTCGTTAATCTGATTCCCAGTCGGCTAACGCCGACGGGGTGTTTTAGCAAAACAGCGCCCACTTGACGTTCAACTTTTAGCGAAAATTCCATTGAATAATTACTTGTTTTTCATCATATTTATTGCTATCCCTTGTCATTTGGGCTTATTACTGGTCTAATGTTGGAATATTTTCAGCAGATATTGCCGTAAATAGTGTATTTTACCGTTGTCAACTACGGTAACCACATTTTAGTATCAACATTTTAGGACTATCCCTTCCGTGCCGAATTTTTCTGATTATTCTACGCTTTTTGGTCCGCCCGATTTGATTCAACTCGTCCGATATCAGGCTCTCACTCAACCTAATGCCACCGCATTTACTTATCTTGCCAATGGTATTGACGAAGAAATCGTTATGAATAACGCCTTTCTTGACCAGTCGGCACGACGCATCGCCGCATGGCTTCAGCAAAAAAATATGTTTGGTCAACGTGTTTTGTTGCTTTATCCGCCGGGGCTTGATTTTATTGCGGCTTTTTTTGGTTGTCTTTATGCCGGAGCGGTTGCGGTTCCGGTTTATCCGCCGCGAAAAAACCGATCCATTCTCCGAATTCAGGCTGTTGCCGAAAGTGCCGGTGCCGCTGTCGCCCTCACGACCAACGATGTGTTAAAACGTGTCGGTGAACTTATCGACGAGGCTCCCTATCTCAGGGAAATTACATGGCAGGCAACGACAATGATTCAGGAAGGATTGGAAGAAAATTGGAAAAATCCGGGTGTTGATGCCAATTCTATTGCTTTTCTTCAGTACACCTCCGGCTCAACCGGAACTCCAAAAGGTGTCATTCTCACACACGGCAATCTCATTCATAATTCACGCGTCATTTATAGTGGATTTGAACATTCGCGAACCGGTCAGGGCGTGTTTTGGCTGCCAAGTTATCACGATATGGGACTGATCGGCGGAATTATTCAGCCGCTCTATTGCGGAAGACCCAACGTCATTATGTCGCCGTTGACGTTTTTGCAAAAGCCGTTTCGTTGGTTGGCGGCGATTACAAAATATCACGGAACTACCAGCGGCGGACCCAATTTCGCTTATGATCTTTGTGTCCGTCAGATTACAGAGGAACAAATTGATCAACTCGATTTGCGGAGTTGGAGTGTCGCCTTTAACGGTGCCGAACCGGTTTTGGCGGAAACAATGGAAGCGTTTGCCCGAAAGTTTGAACGTTGCGGTTTCCGGTATGAAGCGTTTTATCCTTGTTTTGGTCTGGCGGAAGGAACTCTTCTTGTTTCCGGCGGTTATCAAAAAGAACCGCCGGTGATTCGGTTGTTGGATGCGGAAGCGTTGTCGGTTGGCAAGGCGGTTGATGCGATGCCGGAAACCGGAAAAGTTACCCGTCAAGTTTCCAGCGGGAAAAATATTCTTGCCGATCAACGTATTGCGATTGTCGATCCCGAATCCTGTGTCGAATGTCCTGAACGGGTTGTTGGTGAAATTTGGGTTCGCGGTCCGAGTATGGCGAAAGGTTACTGGAACGCTCCCGAAGCAACCGAACAAACTTTTCACGCCCAAATCGCCGAAACCAACGAAGGTCCCTTCATGCGAACCGGTGATCTTGGTTTTATGGTCGAGGGCGAACTGTTTGTGACGGGGAGAATCAAAGATTTGATCATTATACGCGGTGTCAATCTGTATCCTCAGGACATCGAAATGACGGTTCAGCGTGTCGATCAACATCTTCGGGCATTGGGCGGTGCCGCGTTTATGGTTCAGGACAATTCGGAAAAACATCAGGAACACCTTGTCATCGTTCAGGAACTGGAACGCCGTTTCAAAGGCGAAACGGAACCGATTTTTGGCGAAATCCGCCGTGCGGTGGCGTTGGAACATGAAATTCCTGTTGAGGCGATTGTTCTTGTCAAGTCGGGCAGTATTCCGAAAACATCCAGCGGCAAAATTCAGCGTCATGCCTGCCGCAACGGATTTCTGGACGGTTCACTCAGTGAGATTTCACGTTGGGTTTCGCCGGACGTACTGTTCTGTTTCATCGAAGGCAACGAAACGGAAAACGCGTTGAATGAAGCGGTTGGTTTGACGGACGCCGAAGATCATCGTCGGCTTGTTCGCGGAACAACAGAACCGCTTAAAACGGAATCGTTCAAAACGGAAACATCAATAATTCAACAGCAACGGATTCTTATTCAGGAAGATTCGTCGGCTCATACCATGTTGTCCTTAATTTCTCAGGACGAAATCGCCGCGATTATTTTGGAAGAGGTCAGGAAAGTTGCGAAAGAGCGGGCGGCTCATCTGACAATGGAGACGGATATTACGGAACTTGGACTTGATTCGCTGGAACGGATGGAAATTCTTGCTTCGTTGGAAGATCGTTTCGGCGGTCAATTTCCCGAATCCATTTTGCCGGAATTATTCACGGCGCAACAAGTTCTTGATGCGGTCTTGTTGTATCTTGGTTCGGGGCTTCGTAAACCGGTTCACGAAGAAAAAAATATTTCGCGTGAAATTCCCGAAGAATATGATCATGTTGAAAAGTTTCCTGAATACCAACATCTGAAAGCCGGACTTGATTTGATTCAACAAACCGGTCTCAACCGGTTTTTCGATGTTCACGAAGGAATTACGAATGACCGCGCGACGATTAACGGCAAAGAGTACATCAATTTTTCAAACTATAATTACGTAAACACTTGCGGCGACCCCGAAGTAACACGGGCGGCGGTTGAAGCGTGTGAGCGGTACGGGACGAGTGTTTCGGCGAGCCGACTGGTTTCCGGGAACAAACCGATTCATCGGGAACTTGAAGTGGCGATTTCCGCGTTTCTCGGTTGCGAAGATACGGTGGTGATGGTCGGCGGTCATTCAACCAATGAAGGAGTGATCGGACATTTATTGAACGAAAAGGACATGATTCTTTTTGATTCGCTGGCGCACAACAGTATCGTGGAAGGAGCCTTGCTTTCCGGTGCGCGCCGGCGACCGTTTCCGCACAACGACTGGGAAGCGGCGAATTGGATTCTGAGCAAACATCGGAATGAATATCGCCGTATTCTGATTGCTGTAGAAGGAGTGTACAGTATGGACGGCGACTATCCTGATTTGCCGAAACTGATTGAAGTTAAAAAAAGACATCATGCGTTATTGATGGTTGACGAAGCCCATTCGCTCGGTGTTCTCGGTAAAACGGGACGCGGTATCGGTGAACATTTCGGAGTCAACCGCCGCGATGTCGATATTTGGATGTGTACGTTAAGCAAAACGTTTGCAAGTTGCGGCGGTTATATCAGCGGGTCGAAGGAATTGATTGAATATTTGAAATACACGGCTCCGAATTTTGTGTTTAGTGTTGGAATTTCGCCGCCGAATTGTGCGGCGGCTCTCGCGGCAATCCGCTTGCTGGAAAAAGAACCGCAACGTGTGGAACAATTACGCCGTAACGGGAAATTGTTTCTGGAGTTGGCAAAGGCACACGGTTTAGACACCGGAGCAAGCCGCGACTCCGCCGTAATACCTGTTATTCTCGGCAACTCCATGCTCGCGTTGAAACTATCAAAAGCGTTGTTTGACAAAGGAATTAACGTACAACCGATTTTACATCCTGCCGTCGAAGAAAAAGCCGCACGTCTCCGCTTCTTCATCACATCATCACACACCGAAGAACAAATCCGTTATACAATTAAAGCGTTGACCGAATCGTTTCAAATAGGATTCTCCTGATTCTATCGTATTTAGGTGTCCAAGTATTGACAAGTTCGTTTTAAACGCGAAAAGAGGTGGGCTATTTATCAAAAGTTTCGCTGAAAGGTCGCGTCGGCGATAGCCGACAGTGAACCGGATTAACGACGGCAAACGGTATTGCTTTCCGTTTTGGAACAAATTACCGCCGTTAACAGGGGCAAGTCGGCTAACGCCGACGCAACCTTTTAGCAAAAGGTTGCCCACCTTATGATTGCTGACTTTTAATTTTACGATTCCGGTGGGAAACACCTAATCCGGTAGAATCAGGAAAATTCACTATATGCTTTTTCCTGCCAACACCGTTGGGAAGAAAAAAGCGCTGTGTCTTTTTTCCACCAACACCGTTGGGAAGAAAAAAGCGCTATGTCTTTTTTCTGCCAACACCGTTG
>JAISBG010000812.1 GCA_031266315.1 Planctomycetaceae bacterium
CTTCGACCTACGGATAATGAAAATCCGCTGGTCTCCAAAAAGCGCATACTCTTCCTTATTTTATAAGGTTTTACTGAAATAATCGCGAAACATTTACCGCAAAACAATACGGCAAAAAATATGCATCGCCATTGATATTGAATGAGATTCAAAGTTTAGACGAATCAAAGCCGAATGTCAAGAGAAATCTTTGAATTTTAAAAAGTAAAAATTGGGTAATTATTTTAATATTACCACTTTTTTTCTTAGAATTAACCGGTATAATTTGTTTTCTCACTAAAATTAAAGGGAACTTCTGGAAAAGTTACAATATAATTGGTTTGATTTTATGGAAATATCTCCTTCTGTTTACGAACACGCTGCACAATTGATTCACGTTTCTCCTTGGGAAGCGTCGCGTAACGGCGAATTAATTTATCAGGCACACGCCGCCGCTTATCGGACTTACCGGCATACGCCGATTATGCCCGGAATAGATATTTATAATCTTGAAGCGGAGGCTTACGGGGCTGAAATCGAACAACCTATCGGCGATGCAACTCCGGCAGTACGGCATCATCCCTTTCATTCCATCGACGAAATATTAAAACTGCCGCCGCTAAACGCCGAAAAAGATGGACGGATTCCCGTACAAATTAAAGTTGCCAAACGTTTAATGGAAACATTTCCCGAAGCGGTTGTTCGTGTACCGATTAGCGGACCGTTTTCAATTGCGTGCAATCTTCTCGGTTTTGATCGGGTCATGTTGGAAGTTGCTGACCGTCCTGATCATGTTCGGGAAGCACTGTTGCATCTTGTTGATGGACAACTCGCTTTTGCGCAAGGAGTTAAAGATGCTGGAGTGGATATTACGTTTTTCGAATCGGCGGCGTGTCCTCCGATGTTGTCACCGAAACTGTTTCGCCAGATCGAATTGCCGGCGTTGCAAAAAATACTCAACGGAATGGCGACCATTATTGGTCGCCCAATACCTTGCGTGATTGGCGGGAACACCACTCCTATTGTCGAGGCAATGCTCGAAACCGGAACATCTTATCTCGTTTGCCCCTTTGAAACCAATCAAACGGCGTTCCTCGAAAAAGTCAAAAATCGACTGGAGGTGCAGATTCGGATTAACTGCGATCTACGAATTATCTCAAACGGAACTCACGAAGAAATTCGAAAAGAAGCAGACCGCGTCATTGCGTTATGCCGGACACGGAAAAATGTCTGTCTCGGAACCGGTGCGTTGCCATACGAAGCCCGCGTCGATAATGTCCTTTACGTCTTGGATTATGTCCGCTCTGTCGAATAAAGAAAAATGTGGGAATTTCTAATAATTCATTTTTACCACAGAGGGCACAGAGAAAAAGATTTGTTGACCTGTTGATAATCACTCTAAAAAATTCTAAAAGATCAAAATTTTCTCAAAAAAAAGATTTCCCTTGACATCCGTCTTTGTTTTTCATAAAATTTGAATCTGATTCAATTGCGATATATATTTTTTGCCGTGTTGTTTTGCGGTAAATATTTCGCAATTACTTCAATGAAACTTTATAAAATAAGGAACACAACGATGAAAAACTTTGTTGAAAACGTTTTGAAAAATTCGGTGAAAAATCAAATGTTAAAATGGGCAAGTCAGGGGGGGGGGGGGCAGTATATGGAGGAAATTTAAGAAATGTGATGGAAGAGTGTTGGTTTTCCCAATGTTTTTCCGCAAAATTCTTACAACTCCTTCGTTCTTCACCGTTCGGCTTTACGCTTGTCGAACTTCTTGTGGTGATTGCGATTATTGGTGTTTTGATCGCACTTCTACTCCCTGCTGTGCAAGCCGCACGGGAGGCGGCAAGACGGACGCAATGCACCAACCATTTGAAGCAAGTCGGGATCGGTGTTCACAACTTTCACGACACCCGAAATGGTTTGCCTCCGCTAACCATTTTCAACGGCAAAGCAACATGGCCCGTGCTTCTTTTCCCGTACATTGAAAAACAACCTCTTTGGGACGCTGTTGTTTCATGGAGAAATGGATCAGCACAAGGCTGGCTTGATTCCTTTCCGAATAGTACGGTTGGGGACAACTGGCTTTACAATTTAACAACTGACGCCGCTGTCCGCGCGGAAACATACTATAAACCGTTTGGTTCCGTGTCCATTTACAATTGTCCGTCGCGCCGTTCCAGCGGTTCCAATTTTTTGTCTGAAAACAATGCGGGAAACCATCAGGGAACGGGTCCCCGAACTGATTATGTTGTTGTGGATTTCAGAACGGTTCTTGCCGGCGGAATGGCAAACAATACCTATCTCCATTCCAATTTTCAACAATGGCGAGGTCCTTTTCGGGTTAGTTTATGTACATTTCAAAATGGGGCAACCGGTGATAATAGCGGTGATTACACAAATCTGACAGGTTGGGAACCGCGAGATACTTTTGCTTGGTGGCAAGATGGAACAACAAATCAATTGCTTATTGGAGAAAAATTTATTCCAACATACGCTTTTGAATCGGATAATACGCAATATTTCGGTTGGGATACCGGTTACCATTTTTCGTGGCCTTCTCAACATATTTGTAGTTATTCACGGCTCATTCTCGAAGATTACACTTATTGTATCGTTGATTCTCCCGCCAATACGTTTTACCAGTCGGGCGGCGCAGGTCCCAATGGTACGAAAAGGATAGATGATGTTTGGAATACTCAAGGTCTTCCGTTCGGCAGCAGTCATTCGGGAATTTGTAACTTTTTAATCGGTGATGCTTCTGTTCGCGGAGTTAGTCCAACAACGTCAAAACATATTTTACAATGTCTTGCCGATGTTCAGGATGGCGAAACAGTAAAACTTCCGTAATGTGTTTTTCACTTTTTACCTTTAACAATTTATAATTTATATTTACACGAATGATACAAAAAAATTATCTCATATGTTTTTTGTTTTTCGGAACACTTCTGTTTTTCGGTTGCAGTCAAACGGCTGTGAAATTCGGAGGAACGGTCAAATTTTCCGATGGTTCACCGGTAACATTTGGAACCGTCAATTTTGATTCCGGTACGCATACGTTTTTGGGACATATTGACGCGGACGGTCATTACGCTCCGGGAATTACTCAACAAAGCGGCGGTATTCCCGAAGGTCTTTATCAGGTTTGGCTGACCGGAACTGATACGGGAAACAATGTTACGAATCCCGACGGAACAATTTCGCAACAAAACCCAACACCCAATGTTGCCGAAAAATTCTGTAAGAAAGAAACTTCCGGTTTGACCTTTGAAGTCAAATCGGGAGGACCGAAAACCTTCGATATTGTTGTCGAAAAACCCAAAAAACGTTGATTCCAAACGGCAACAGATTAAAATTCTGCCTTTCAGACAGTGGTTTCGTTGGTTCGTAACGGCAGGTCAAAGACATTTCGTTACGAAAATAAAGTCCTATCGGACTATTCGGTTTTTCGGATCAATCCAGAAAATAGTTACTTGAAAAATACCAAATACGACGAGTACATATTTGCTAAAGACAACTTCTAAAAATCAGTTTTTTTTTGACAGGATTTACAAAATTTACAGGATAAAATTAAATAAATCCAGTAAATTATGTATATCTTGTCAAAAATAATCTTTGCTATTTGTTAAAAGTTTTTAGAAGTTGCCTAAAATTTCTGATTCTACCGAATTAGGTATTTCCCACCGGAATCGTCAAATAATAAATATTTCATAGGCAATCATCAGGTGGGCGACTACAAGGTAGGCAACCTTTCGCTGAAAGGTTACATCGGCGTACTCGCCGACAGAGAATTAGATGAACGACGGCAAATGATGTTACTTTCCGTGTTGGAGTCAATGCAAACTCTACCGGCGCAACCGCCCTGCGGGCGGATTGCCCACCTAGATGATTGCCTATGAAATATTGACGATTCCGGTGGGAAACACCTAATCCGGTAGAATCAGTAAAATTCATTT
>JAISBG010000829.1 GCA_031266315.1 Planctomycetaceae bacterium
TTTTTCGCCAAATTTCTACAACTCATTCGTTCTTCACCATTCGGCTTTACTCTCGTCGAACTTCTTGTGGTTATTGCGATTATCAGTGTGTTAATCGCTCTTCTGTTGCCAGCGGTTCAGGCAGCGCGGGAGGCGGCAAGACGGATGCAGTGTACGAACAATCTGAAACAATTAGGAATCGCGGCACACAACTATCATGATACTCTCGGCAGTTTTCCACCGGGTTGTATTCAGCCGGGAAAAGAAAATACTCCCAAATATACAGATTGCCAAATCAGTTGGGCAGCGTTTCTCCTTCCTTTTCTCGAAGCCGGTACCGTTCATGAAAAAATTAATTTCAACGCACCAAGTTGGAACGCACTTGGCGCAAATAATAGTGTCAGCGGGGACAATAATCCTACTTTTGCAACTTACGGCGACGTTTACAACGCCAATGAAGAGGCTGCATCTCTTGCCCCTAAGGTCTTTCATTGCCCGACCGCGTCTTCCGGTAGTTGGAATCGTAAAGGGAGCAAAGATTATTCCGGTGCAGGATTTGGCGGAGATTGGACACAAACATTCGGCGGTACAACAACAATTCCCAGCCGTAGCGTTTCCGACGGAATATTTTATCAGGCAAGCGGAATATCCTTCAACGGAATTTCCGACGGTTCCTCAAACACCATACTGTTTTTGGAGTCCATCGCTTATCGCCCGACAACAGATACAACAAGTAATCGCAACGAAAAATGTCACAATCACTTTTTTTGGGTTTATGACGATTATGGTTTGACGGCAACCGCAAATTCAGGCAATAAACGGGATATCCTGATCAATATAACGACAATTCCTCAGCCGTGTGATCGTTTACGAGCTGCATTTTCTTATCATGCCGGCGGAATTAATATTACAGTTGCTGATGGTTCGGTACGTTTTTTAACTCAATCCGTCAATCATGAAGTAGTTTACAGAAACCTTATCAACCGTTATGATAGTCAATCGGTGAACTTTCCATAACGGTTTTTAGTTTGTATTTTGTATCGTAAATCTAAGATATTCAATTTACACCTTTCACAGGAGATGATTATTAATGAAACCAATATTTTTTAGTATCGTTATTAGTGTTGTATTATCGGACATGTTCTTACTTTCCGAAATTCATGCGGAAGATAGACGTCCTAATGTCATTTTGATTTATTCCGACGATCACGGAAGTCTTGACTTGGGGTGTTACGGAGCGAAAGACATTATTTCACCTAATCTTGACAATCTGGCAAAACGCGGAGTTCGTTTTACACAAATGTATGCACCGGCACCGGTTTGTTCTGCATCGCGAGCGGGATTGATGACCGGAAAATTTCCTGCCCGCGCTGGAGTTCCCGGGAATGTTTCAATAATGTATAGCCGTCCCGGAATGCCGACGGAAGAAATTACTCTTGGCGAATTATTTCAATCTGCCGGTTATACAACCGGTTTGTTCGGAAAATGGCATCTCGGTTATTCGGAAGCGACCGTGCCGTCAGCACAAGGATTTGACGAATCGTATGGAATGCACGGCGGCGTGATTGACAGTTATTCTCACTACACCGGTTACGAAGGTCCCAACCGTCATGATTTATGGAAAAACGGTAAAGAAATTTTTGAACCGGGAAAATATTTTCCGCAACGATTAACAGACGAATGTATTAAGTTTATCAAAAAAAATCGTGAAAAACCGTTTTTCGCTTATGTAGCGTTTAATATTGCTCATTATCCGGTTGAACCGTCATTAGAAAGTTGGGAAGATTACGAAAATGTCGAAGAACAAAAAGTTCCTTTTGCGAAAGAATTTCCGGCAACTGTTAGTGTGCGGCGGTTGTATGCGGCTTTTGTTACAGATATGGATAAACAAATCGGACGAATTATCAAAACTCTTAATGAAGAAGGACTTGATAACGATACAATAATTATTTTTCAGGCGGATCAAGGTTCCTCTTTTGAAGAACGAACCGGTTGGTCGGGAGTTTATCGCGGAGGAAAATTCAGCCTTTTTGAAGGAGGAATTCGTGTTGTATCCCTTGTTTCCTGGAAAAACAAAATTCCTGAAAACACAGTACGTGATCAGATTGTTTCCGGTTGTGATTGGTTTCCGACATTAGCGGAATTTTGTAATATTAATTATCCCGATGACTCGTTGAAAGAAGATTTAGATGGACGCAGTATTGCCGGAGTTATTACTCAAAACGATATTTCACCGCATGAACATTGGTTTTGGTATATGCCTTCGGAACGCGGAGGACAACGAGCGTTACGGAAAGGGATTTGGAAACTCTACTGCAATCCGATTGATCCGTCATCATTACAGAAAATTCCTGACGAAGACAAAGAAATTTTTCTGAGTAACCTGAGAGATGACCCCAGCGAAAAAACGAACTTTGCTAAAAAACATCCTGAAATTGTAGAAGAGTTGAAAGTATTGCTCACACAATATAATGAACGTCTAAAAGAAAAAATAACCGTTCGCGGTAATAACAACAAGTAAGCAATGTCACAGAAAAACCGGAATATGTTGCGAAAATCTATGAACTGCTTCAGGAACGATTATTATTGCAAAAACAAACCGGCGATTCGAGGTAACTGTCTGTTTTAATTTTTAATTCCGTAATTAAAAACAGCGTATTATTTGTAATTATTTTACATAGTTGATAGTTACGTGAATAGATAAAAATAAAATAGACAGTTATACCGTAGCCGGTAAGGCAATAGGCTTCGCCCACGAGTAACCGCTTCACGTTGTTGCGCTACCGTGTTCAGTTTTGCGAATTTTAAAACGGCTTTAGCATACATTGAAAGGATTACACTATGAAAAATTATTTATTATTTATCGTTATTTTTTTGTCCTTAGTTATATTGAAATATTCAAAGGCAGAGGATGTGGATAAGAAGTCAGTGCTCAAAGCGGTTATTTCAGGAATCAGTACCAATTATGCTCCAATCAAAAAAGCTCATATAGTGATTGAGAAAATAAGTAACACCAAAGGAATAAGAATAAGTGCACAAGATATATCACAAGAAAAAATGGAAATTTTTATATTAGACGACAATTATCGCGTTGACACAACAGCTTTCGGACAAACTTATTCGACACGGTTTTATGAAGGAAAATGGTGGCGGAAAAGCGGTGAACGTATAACAATATCTCCACGTGGTGAGCGTGGGTTGGTTAGATACGATCCTCGTGAAAATTTTATGATAGATACCGATGAAAAATTGGTTGAATACCTGAATCGTGTTGCGATGAAGAATTGTAAAATCATAAAAAATGATCAAGGTGAATTGATTGAAATGTCTTTTTTTGAAATAAGTGAATATTTGGGCAGTGATGGAAAAAAAGGAACAACACACAAAGAAAAGATTTTTCTTTTCGATCCCTCTAAAAATTTCCTACCCGTTCACGAAACTCAAATATACAACGATGAAAAAGCATTTGAAGTTGAATACAAGTACCGTTATCGTGACAATTTGAGATTATGGTTTTTGCTGGAATCCAGACAAACGGCGGTTGAATTTGGTGTGGTTGTTCATAAAGTAACCCAAACAGACTTTCACCCAAACATTGATATTTCGTTATTTGAATTTCCGAAGCAAATTCCAGATGAAACATTTGTTGATGACCATATCAATGATTTCTATATGGCTGGATTAGAAAACACTAAACGAAAAAATTTTCGTAAAACAATATTTGTAGTATCTGTTTTAATATTGATAACAATCGGAATAATCGGAGGTTATTATGGATTTAAAAAGCGGCAATCTAAACACAAAAAATAGAAGATGACACAAATTATAGGTACGTTTTTCATAGTAAGTGCTGGTGTTTTGTGTTCGTAGTAATTCACGTACATTTTACTCGTTTTTGAAAGACCGCAACAATTTGTAACGAAATTTGTAAATATACTTTACACAGTCAATCAACTGAGATTTTTAAACGCAAAATTTCCGCGAAAGATCACAACACTATTTTTTAGCGCATTTTCGCGTTTTTTTGTATTTCGTGTTAAAAAAATACCTGTTTGTTGACCTCGCAGAGTATAGTAAATTATGCCATTTTTTGGAAAGGACAGTTAAAATGAAAACAAATCATTTTATTGTTAGAAAAATATTGAGTTGGTCAATTATTTTTTTGGCAACGATTTTTCGTTGCGGATTTTCGGTTTGCATTTGGGCGGACGAAACGCGGAGTCCGAATATTATTCTTGTTTTAATTGACGATATGGGTTGGAGTGATCTTTCCTGTTTCGGTAATAAAGCTGTTGAAACCGTCAATATTGACCGTCTTGCTCAGGAAGGAATTTCGTTTACACAATTTTATGTTTGTTCACCGCTTTGTTCGCCGTCCCGTTGCGGCATTACAACCGGTCAATATCCGCAACGTTGGCGAATCACGTCGTATCTCGACAACCGAAAACGTAACATTGAACGCGGTGTTGCGCAATGGCTTGATCCTTCTGCGCCGGTTCTGGCGCGGTTCCTTCATAAAAACGGTTACGCAACAGGACATTTCGGAAAATGGCATCTTGGCGGACAACGCGATGTCGGTGATGCTCCGTTGATTACGGAATACGGATTTGACGAATCGCTGACAAACTTTGAAGGGCTTGGCTCGCGTGTTTTGCCGTTGCTCAATACTTTTGACGGAACCAATCCGCGAAAACACGCACTCGGTTCCGATACATTGGGACACGGCGAAATTCAATGGGTAAACCGAAATAATGTTACAAGTTTTTATGTCAACAAGGCACTGGAATTTATCAAAAAAACGGAGAAAGAAAATAAACCGTTTTACATCAATCTTTGGACAGACGATGTTCATTCGCCGTTTTTTCCGTCACAGGAATTGCGGGGAGACGGAAGTAAAAAATCGCGTTATTACGGTGTTCTGACAGAGTTGGATCGGCAACTTGCGCCGTTGTGTGATTATATTCGGTCAAGTGATTCGTTACGAAAAAATACCCTGATCATTCTTCTGAGCGATAACGGTCCCGAAATTGGAGCCGGTTCTTCCCAACCGCTTCGGGGATCAAAAGGAACGCTTTACGAAGGCGGTGTACGTTCACCGTTAATTGTTTGGGGAAACGGAGTTATCGTTTCTGAACAAAAAGGGACAAAAAATGAAACGGCGGTATTTCAGTCAATTGATCTTGTTCCGTCGCTGCTTAAAATTACGGGAGTGATCAAAGATTCTGACGCGGCGAAAACAAATTTTGACGGAGAGGATTTTTCCGAAGTTTTATTGGGACAAAAAATCAACCAACCGCGTCAAATTCCGATTTTTTGGCGGCGTCCGCCGGATCGTTCCGGCACAGATTCAGAACCGTTACCTGATTTAGCGTTGCGAAAAGGAAAGTGGAAATTTCTGATGCAGTTCGACGGTTCAAGGCAACAACTTTACGATTTGGAAAAAGATGTTACCGAATCAATCAACCTCGCCGAATCCGAACCGGAACTCGTCAACAAATTAACTCAAACCTTGTTGGATTGGAATCATTCCCTTCCCAAAGATGCCGGAGAAAAAGTACAAAAATAATGAAAGCCATCGAAATATTAAATTATTTTTCA
>JAISBG010000111.1 GCA_031266315.1 Planctomycetaceae bacterium
GGTTTTTCTTAAAAACTGTTAACATTTGTCGTGTTTTTGAAATCTGACACGGCACTCTGGTTGTGCGGAGTGGAAACTCGTCTTGAGGCAACATGGCGTACCCCATCTCTCGAAAAAAACTCTTTGAGATGGTAACCGCCGCTTGTTGATCTTTGCCGTGTTTTCGGTATTGTTCCGAAAAAATCGTTCCACTGATATGACAAAAATAGTCATACATGACAATTTTTCGGAAAAAACCTTATAAAAATAAACCGTTTCGTTTCAATTTTTTAATCTTTCCATTTAACAAAAGGAAAAACCAATGAAAACCACTCGTTACATTTTAATCATTTTGTCCGTGTTGTTTACTTTTATTTTCTTGAACGGAATCTGTACCGCTCAAACGGCAGGAAAAACGAAACAAGAAAAGAAAGCAGAAATTCCGTCAGATGTACAAAATATTGAGGTTTCCGAGAAGTACCTCAGAAATGTCAAATCTCTCCTCAGAAAACAAAAAGCAAAATGGAATGAGGATCAAATTCAATGTGCGGCATTGTATTGGCAAACGGCGGAAAAGACGGCTAAAACCGGACTTGATAACGATTTTGTGTTACTTTTTACAGGAATTATCAACAAGTCCAATAAGCCCAAAACAGCAAAAGAACTTGCTGAAGAGGTGGTTCATCGTTGTGGTGAAGTAACTCGTAGTTGTACTGAAAATTTAAAAAAAATAGAAAATGATCTCAATTTGTTACGACCTCAATATGAAATGTACAAGAAATTGGAAGAAATAAAAATACAGGCAAGGTCATCATCAAGTTCAAAATCGTTGTCTGCCAGCCATGCCAGTATCGAATCCAGCCTTAATGACCCTGAAAGGGATAAAAAGATTGAAATAATGGACAAATATAACGCAACAATGAACCAATATAAAGAAGTAACATTGCAACATAAACGTTGTACTGTTTACACGAGTTTTGCAAAAAAAATTCAAATTGCTTTTGATTCTTCCAAATAAGATAATCCATCCGTTCACATATTTATCAACAACCGAACCTAGACTATTTTATGTAACGTATTGCACAAAATTTTCGTTGTGTAAATTTAAGAAAAACCTCCATCTTTTTTATTAACTAACTATACTGCATTAGGGTTATGTTCGGTATTTTTCAAGTGGTCGAAATTAAGTTTTCGCGACCTCATTTTAACCTAATTTTTATAACAAAAACAACCTCAGTAGCAAGAACGTCAAAAAATATCCTAACCTCATTACCTCATTAAAAATTATTGATGAAGTAATGAGGTTGATTTGGGGAAATCCACTAACTACTGAGGTTGTTTCGTTAAAGAAATTAGGTTGAAAATGAGGTTGCTACCAGATTGATTTTCCGTAATAGAAACAGTCCGGTGAATCCTTAAAAAATACCCAATTTATGACTCACACAGTATAACTAACTTTTAACAAACAAATTACTCTCATGGCGAACTGGTATTATTACGACAATAATGGGCAAAAACAGGGACCGATTACATCGGCACAACTGCAAACACTTGTTGCCAATAAAATCGTTATTCCCGCAACAAAAATTGTAACGGAAGACGGAAGAGAAACTGTTGCGGGATCAATCAACGGTTTATTCTTAACTCCTCCGCCTGTTGCTGTTTCCGCGTCGGATACTTCAACGGAAACCGTTACACCGCAAACAGTGATTTTCTGTTCAGGAATGGACTCTAACATCCTGTTTATGTTTATGCACCTTTGCGGACTACTCTTTTTTCCCATGATGATTTTTTTATGGGTAGTGGCAAAAGATTCAGATCGAGCAAATATTCACGGCAAAATTATTCTTAACTGGTACTTTAGTGCGGCAGTTTATATGATTGGTTGGCTTTTAGTGAAGATTATTGTTACTTTTCTTTCTTTTATTATCTACGAGGTAACCCGTAGTTATCAGATTATTCAGATTGTTCGGGCGATTCCTGCTCTTTGCTTACTTGTTTTCATGATTTTGTTAATAATTTTTCCGATTATAGCAGCAGTAAAAGCTGCCAATGGAAAAATTTGGAAATATCCGTTTAGTTTACCCTTCCTTTTTCGCGTTAATGTTCCAAAAAATTAATCCGTAAATTTTAATCTTTCCAATCAGCGAAAGGAAAAACCAATGAAAACCATTTGCAACATACTAATCGTTTTATCCATGCTGTTTGCCTTTATTTTCAGTGAAAAAATTTGCGTTGCCCAATTTGTGGGTGATGTGAAACAAGAAAATAAAACTGAACAAGAAAACAAAGCAAAACAAAAAAACGAAACAGATCAAGATAATCAACCGAAAACCTATACCGGTTTGGAATTATGTAGTCTTCATGACTTAGACAAAGGAGACGTCTATGATTTTGGAGACGAAATAACATTGTATAAAATCGGTGAATTATCCAATAAAAAACCTACAGAACTGACAACCCAAATGAAAGACGGTTTTATTGTCCGTAATGTTGATCAAGGCAGTCCCGCAGATACCGCAAAATTACAGAAAGATGATATTATTGTTTCGTTCAGCGGCAGACGGTTTGCTACTCTTGAAAAATACGAAACATGGCTCAAAAACAATATCACTCCAAAAATCTCGTTAATCGTGTACAAACGATCTGACGATTACCAAAAAAACAAAACCGTTATTATTACACCGACAGTGGAAAAACCGGAAAATGAGAAAATAAAAAAGACAAATAAGAATACCAGAGATACTTTTTTTGAGCAAATTGACCAAGCAGGACAAAAAAAGAAACAAGAACTAGAAAAACGAATCAAAAATGCCAAGACTGTTCCATTGTTCGAAGGAAGTAATATTAAAAAGATTCAGAACGCAATAAACGTTTTTGGGAAAGATGTAATTTTTTCCTCTGATTTACCGAAACCGTATCACGCCAAAGATTCTATACATCTTGATGATGATAAAAATATTGTTTTACTCGAAAATGAACTCATCGTTATTGATCAAAACACATTAAACGAAATTAACGAAATCATAACGGCGACAGACAGCAAAGATCGGGAAGCTGTACTGAAAAAACTTTTACATGCTGAAACGGCATCATTTTTCCGTGGTAATCTTAAAACGAAAAGAGAACTTTTTTAAGAGGAACGTCTGGCTATTCGAATCAAAAATGCAGCAGTTCCGTTGTTCGAAGGAAGTAATATCAAAGAAATTCAAGACGCAATACAAGTCTTTGGAAAAGAGGGAATTCCTTTTGTACTATTGCCAAAACCGTATGAAACAAATGAAATTAGAATAAGCCCTCATGAATATGATGGAAAGGAAAACGCTATTTTACTTGATGAGAATAAATTCATCGTCATTGAGAAAGACATTTTAAATAATATCCGCGAAATCATAACAGCGACAGATAGCAAAGATCAGGAAACAGTTCTAAAAAAATTTTTACAGGAATTATTAAAGAGTAGATACGATGGTGCGAGGACAATTAAAAAGGAGCTTCTGACTATTCAGCTCAAAAATGCGAAAATGGAACCACTATTTGAGGGTAGCAGTGTCAAGAAAATTCTAAATCCACTAAATGTTTTCGGAACAAAAACTATCCATTATTCGGATTTACCGGAATCTTATAAAATGGAAAATGATAGAGTTTTTTTGACCGATTATGATAAGAACACCATTTTGATTGATAAGGATAATAAACTCATCGAAATAAAAAATGATGCCCTGAATACCATTACCGAAATTATTAAAGCAACAGATATAAAAGATCAAGAATCT
>JAISBG010000845.1 GCA_031266315.1 Planctomycetaceae bacterium
GATATTTGATTCTTAAGTCCGTAGGACTTTAACATGGATAACCCCGTGCAAACGAAGTGCAGCACGGGGTAAGTGACGGTCTTCTCCCTCTTTTCCCGAACTGCGTAGCAGTTCAACAGAAAACACTTGTCCTTATATTGAACTGCTACGCAGTTCTTCCGCGTGTTGTGGTTGCGTTTCCCCGTGCTGCACTTCGTTTGCACGGAGTTATCCATGTGCAAGTCCTACGGACTTAGGAATCGTAAGTAATAATATTACCTTGACCTTGATTTTTCGTGAACGGCTACGGAAGAATTGACAATCCTACTGGGGTGATGAGTATGTTTAATGACTTTTGCCGTAAATTAACTATAATATAGTATTATCTGGAAAATGGCGGCGGCGAATTGTTTATCGCCATGCAGACAGAAAAATGAGTGTAATTGTGTTACATAATAAAACCCCTTAGCAAAGAAAAAAACAATGTCACGTAAATTAGCGACAATTACAAAGATTAAAGAAACTTCACCGATTGAAGGTGCCGATTTTATCGAAGCCGTAACAATGACAACCAACGGCTGGGTTTGTGTTGCGAAAAAAGGTGATTTCGCATCGGGTGATTTCGGAGTGTATTTTGAAATTGATTCGTTTTTGCCGAAAGAAGAACGTTACAATTTCTTGGACGGCAGATCGAATAAAACAATGAATGAAGTTGAAGGTTATCGACTAAAAACAGTGAAGTTACGGAAACAAATATCACAAGGAATGGTATTGCCGTTATCGGCTTTTCCTGAAATTGCAGAACCGCAGGAAGGCAATGATGTAACGGAATTATTGAAAATTGAGTTGTACGAAATGCCGGTTAAAATGTCCACTCATTCGGGACAACCAGCCGGTAAATTTCCCTCTTTTGTACGAAAAACAGATCAAGAACGGATTCAATCGTTAGACAAAACACAAATTAAGGCTCTTGATCAGAATACCTACGAGATTACAGAAAAGTTAGACGGTACGTCCGCAACTTATTATTACAAAGACGGACATTTCGGTGTTTGCTCCCGCAATCTGGAATTTAAAACAACACTTAATAAAAATAAAAACTTTTTCCAATGTTGTCTCGAATGGTTTGGGAAAAAAATTTTCGGGAGTTGGCTTAAAAAACAAATTGATTTTCCAAAATCAATTTACGAAGAAATAGCAACGTTACACAATCTCGATAAAACATTACCCGAATTTTGTAAAGAAACCGGTCATCACTATGCGGTTCAGGGAGAAATTGTTGGAACAAATATTTCCGGCAATCGATTAAAGTTAAACAATGTTGACTTTTATGTTTTTGATGTTTTCGACATTGACAAACAAACATATATTGATGCGCCGGAACGATATGCTATTGCGGAACGTCTTAAATTGCGTCACGTTCCAATAATCGAAACGGAATGTCTTTTGCGTTTTGAAGAAACTCCAATAGAGCAATTGATTAAATCGGCAGACGGAAAAAGTGGGTTGTCGGACAAAAAACGGGAAGGCGTCGTTTATAAACAACGCAGTGGTGAACCGTGGGCGGCTTCGTTTAAGATTGTTTCAAATGAATATCTGCTGGAACATGGTCTCTGATTTCATTTTGGTAAGGGACATTGAGGGACAAAAGTGACCTTTTGATCAATAGGGACACGGCGAACAATGAACGCTATCTTAAAAACCAAAATTCAAGTGTGATGAGTATATTGTTTACGTAAAAGATTTGAGGGAACTCCCTAAACCTTTGAGGGGATACTTCCAAAGCTTGCCATAATATCGGTAGAATATAGGGAAAGCCCTTTATACTGCATTAGTCATAAAATTGGTATTTTTATGACTATTCAGTGTAATTTTTGTTAAAAGTTGACATAACTATTTATTTAACAGGTACAAAAAGTGGAGTAGCCCGATAGGGCTTCATTTTCATAACCGCAGGTCTTTGACCTGTGGTGTAACGACAAACAGCCTACTGCCTGAAAGGCAGAACTTTAGTTAATAATGAATAGTTAGGGACGCAAGCGGATTCAATACGTTGCGGTAAATAATATGCTTGCGAACTATCACTATTCATTATTAGTTATTCACTATTAACTAAAGTCCTGCCTTTCAGGCAGAGGTTTCCTTGGTTTGTAACCGCAGGTCAAAGACCTGCGGTTACGAAAATAAAGCCCTATCGGGCTATTCGGTTTTTCGGAATCAATCAAGAAAATAATTATTTAGAAACTTGAAAAATACCAAATACAACCCTAACACAATATTAGGCGACGGCTCCGTTCGCGCCATTTTAAACACGACCACCAGCAATCCAATTTTAGAATCACTCGGTTACGTCAACGACGGTCGAGATGTTGCGTTGCCGTAAAATTGTTTGTAATCGTTTACGAAAAATCAATACAACGGTTACAAATTGTTTTGGTTTTTTGAAAAACCATTTAACCATTTTTAAAACTTTTCGTAATTGTCTGTATTTTAATTTTGTAAATATAAATTTCAAATTGAAGCGGACAATTACGAATTACAAGAACATTTTTTACAATGAAAAAATTTTTTACGATTACGATTTTGTTCTCGGTTTT
>JAISBG010000093.1 GCA_031266315.1 Planctomycetaceae bacterium
GCCGACAGTGAATTAGATTAACAATAGCAAATTGAGTTGTCTTCCGTTTTGGAATCAAGTTACCAACCGTCAACAGGGGCAAGTCGGCTATCGCCGACGCGACCTTTCAGCGAAAGGTCACCCACCTCTATTAAGGTCGCCCACCTGATGATTACCTATTATTTGACGATTCCAGTGGAAAACACCTAATCTGGTAGAATCAGGAATTTTTTATCATGTAAATTCTGTAAATCCTGTCAAAAAATAGGTTTTTAGAAGTTGCCTTTATTGGGCATCAACCGGCAATTCAACGACAAATGTTGAACCGCAACCATGCCCTTTACTGTACGCTTCAATGCGTCCGTGATGGTCTTCGATAATTCTGTACGTAATGGAAAGTCCCAGTCCCGTCCCTTGACCTTGTTCACGGCAAGTAAAAAACGGTTCAAAAATGTTCTTCAAAACCGATTCGTCCATGCCAATTCCGTTATCTTCAATCGTCAACAACGCGTGTGCGTTTTCCTGTCGTAATTTTATTGTTACAATACCGTCGGTGTCCGTACTATGCAAGGCGTTTGTTAGAAGATTGAGAACAACTTGTTTCATTTCCTGCGGATTGACCGTTATTTCAAACGATTTCGGTAAATCCAACCGGATTTCCTTCCGCTTGAACGCATCGTGTTGACGGGTAATTTCGACGATGTCGGAAATAAGAGTTACAAAATCTGTGCGTTGGCGTTCCTGCCGTTCTGATCGGGCAAAATTTAATAATTTTTCCGTAATCCCCTTACAACGAAACGCTTCGTCTTGAATCATTTTAAGATAACGTTTCGTATATTCCGTTTCATCGGAACCGTGTCCGTTTTGAGCCGGAACAGAAACAATCCGTCGTTGTAACGATTCGGCGCAAGTTGAAATTGCCATGAGCGGATTATTGATTTCGTGCGCCACTCCGGCAGCAAGAAATCCGACACTCGCAAGACGCTCACTTCGAACCAATTCGCGGGATCGTTCCCGAACCTTGTTATCAAGGTCTTCCCGAATATCTTCAAATCGTTGCGTCATCCGGTTCATTGCCTCCGCCAGTTCCGCCATTTCGTCCGGCGATTGCAATTTGATACGATATTGAAACGTTCCATCGGCAACCTTACGCGAACCTTCAATCAATTGACCAAGCGGTTTAAATATCCAAATGTACGAAATACGAATCAGCAAAAATGTTAACACCGCTGATGTTGTTACGGAAATAATGGCAATCGCGTTAAGCCAACGCGCCCGGCGTTTCATCGTTTGAGAATAGATTTTCAGTTCTTCATGAAGATAATTGGGCAAGATGTTCGCGAGTTGTTGGAGTTGCGTTAACTGGCGGTCAATCTCTTCAAGTGTTGTATCTGTTATTCTGTTTTCGTTTTGAAAAAGAACAGTTTTCAATGTGTTTAAAGAACGCTGGATATTATTAACGGTCAAAAACTCTTGCTCAAAACCGTCTTCGACTCCGATTTCAGTAACACGATCTTCCAGTAATTGCCGATATTCTTTGTGAGCCTGTTCAAGACGAAACAACAGTTTCTTAGATTTTGTTTCAAAAACTGACGGATCATCTTGTGTATTAAGCGGTGATAATCGAAGCCGGGTTCGGCGAGCGTCACGAAATTCGCTGAGAACCGTTCGCAGTTCACCGACAGAACCGCTCAGTTTTACGGCAACCGGAAGAACATTAGCACGCCAAGCAATATCACGAACCTGTTTTTTGTACAAACTCACCGCGTAATGTCCCGCAAGAGCCAACAAAAAAACCAACAGAAACAGGAGGGTCAATGCCGTCCACATTATAAAACGGATAGAACGTCGTTTAATCATCGGTATCTGCGTTCATCCTTATAAATCTGTGTCCTCTGCGTGCTAAAAACAGATGGGCATCTCTAAAAATACTTTTTTTACCACAGAGAGCACAGAGAACACGGAGATAATTATTTTAATCAATTTTTTTGACCGCTTAAAAAACATAAAACAAAGAAGCAATCGTATTAAAATTTTGTGTATTCCAATTATTCAAAAAAATTGTTCAAAAAATCTTTTCTCTGTGAGCTCTGTGGTTAAAAATGAATTATTAGAAGAGATTCCCAGATATTGGAATGTCCGGTTTAGCGACGGATGTCCAGACCGAAATTGACACCATAAGTAATCACCGCTGTTTTACTGACTTTTAAACCGAATAATTGACCATTCTCATGAATCTTGTATTCAATCACTTCAGCACCACGTCCGATGTTGTCGAAAATCGTTGAGTTAAAACCAAGTTTGATTCCGACAGCATCCGTCCATTGCCATTTCGCTGAAAGTTCAAGTTCAAAACCCGGCGAAAAATACGTCTTGTTCCGGTGATGATGGAAGGTTTGGGTGTTGTGATGAATACCAATCGGAATATAAGGTAAAACTCCAGATTGCTGTACTTCAAGAATGCTTGTTTGCGGAACCAATGTTGGGTCGACAAAATTCGAACCGAGATAACCACTTACTGTTTGTGATTGATTATTGATTCCCGCCATGAACCGTCCTTCCGCTCCGAATGTCCATCGGGCATTACGGCGTTGAAATTTGACTCCGAATTGAGGACCGATAATCCTGTTACGAACTTGTCCGACGATTTTCGTATCCGCTAAAACTGTTGCAACACCTACGTCATTGGAATTGGAATTGCCCTGCAAACCGTAATTATCATCATCATTATTGTTATTGTCGTCGTTTTCAAATAGATCGACATTGTAATAAGGGTCTGCGTAGCCTTGTCCCAGAAACGTTAATTGATCGTCGAGATCCCAATATCGGGCTCCAGCCAAAAACTCCATATCGCCCCACTTGAAAGGATGAGGTCGATAAGTGTACATAAGTTCGAGACTCATAATATCAACACTATTACTCACACTAGAACGAGCGAAGTTAAGCGGAACCGGAGCCAAACGTCCTTCTTCCCAAGGATCAGCCCAATGAATCGGAAACCAAGCCCAAAGATAACCAACATTGCGAATTGGTACTTGCGGAAGCCCATCGGACAAATCCAACATATATGCCCAGTCTGTAGAAGACAAAGGAATCCTTTTGAATGTTCCGTCTTTTTGCCATATTTCGTTAAAACCAATCGCTGCTGCGAAAATCGCATAAGATGTCAGGTTTTCCGGATCGCTAATTACGATGGAACCGTTTTCCGCACTATACGAACCTCCACAATCGGAAAGTCCATAACCGCTGAATAACCAACCATGATGTCCCCGACGATTTCCAACTTCTAACCGTGTTCCCAACGTGAAATCAACACCGATATTACTTGTATTCATCGAGTTGGTTTGCAAAAATGTTGTATTACCGTCATACGCCCAACGTGTACCACTGCTCCCGTCCGGATTCGTGTAACCAATGGGCATACTTTTCGGACCGTCCACTTTCCAGAATATTGCATCTATCTCAGCAAAAAATCCATCATTACTCCGACGCCCCCCGCCGAATGATTCCGGCTGGTACGGAGCCCACAAACGCATTCCTTCCAGAGCCGAAACCGGACTGGTTGTCGCTAAAATAATCGCAAGCAGGAGTCCCGTCAAAAATGATTTCAATTTCAATAGCGACATGGTCTAGCCCACCTCAGTGTACAGGATCTATTTCATTTTTTTGCCGATACTGTCCAAAATGTACCAACAAACATACGGCTGTGACGATAGTATCGGACATGTTGTCTATAACAGTTGAGATTTTCATTCGGCAAAAGGTCAATTTGTAGCGATCTTTTTTGAAAATCTGATTTTTTGTGATAAATTGAATGTATTGGCTGAATATAGTTAAAATATTAGCAATCTCAGTATTACACAAAATAAATATAATATAATGAATAAATAAAATAACTCCTGTTACGCACCGTAGGTGAAAAAATCACCGTTTAAAATGAATCAAAGTCAAGGTGAAGTGTTTATTCCTGATTTTTAGTCCGTAGGACTTTCACGTGGATAACCCCGTGCAAACGAAGTGCAGCACGGGGTAAACGGAATCCTCTCACACGAACTGCGTAGCAGTTCAACACGTTCACGGCAAGGATAGCTTTTCTCTGTTGAACTACTACGTAGTTCCGGTTGTGGTGTATTACTCAATACCCCGTGCTGCGTTGCACTTGCACGGGGTTATCCATGTTAAAGTCCTACGGACTTAAGAATTATGAATAATAATATCTTCACCTTGACTTTTTACCTACAGTGCGTAATATGAGTAAAATAAGTAATTTTTCAGCGGAATTTTCATTAAAAGATAGGTCAACATCAAACAACCGCGCTAGCGGTGTGATTATGCATAACCGTAGGTGAAGCGAAGCGCAACCTACGGTCAAACGCACTGCTCACTCTCAAAGCCCCGCAGGGGCGAGATTAGTATGGGCGGTTGCGATTTTTCCCAATCATCCGTTACACATCTCGCCCCTAGCGGGGCTTTGGGAGTGGGCGGCGTGTCTCCGGCGGTTGCGCTTCGCTTCACCGCCGGTTATGCACATCACACCCCTGCGGGGTTAAGATTCAAAAACAAAAAATCAACGGATATTTTACCAATTATTTTACGATTCCGGTGGGAGACACCTAATCCGGTAGAATCAGGAAAATTCTACTGAAATATCACCCAAATTTTTTATTTGACAATCTTTTCTGAATAATCTATATTTTGGAGGTTGGTTTCATTTCGATAGAATACTTTGGCTGGCACAATTGTAATACTCAATTCAACCAATAGAAAATGGTTGCGTAAAGTATTCTAACTTTATCAGCGTTAATGATTTGGTTTCTTGTTGGATACATGTGGCTTTTTTTGCACCGACCATTCGAAATATGGCCCTGGATGGGAACACTTCGTATTGAACGTGTGTCCATGATTTTCATTCTGATTACATGGTTGACGGTATCGGAAAAACAATTGACCGAAAACAAAATCAATTTCGCCGTGTTTTTGTTTGTTCTGTCTATGACTGTCGCCACTCTCTTGAGTCCTTATACGACAATTTTTGATTCCGGCGGTTACCAGAATTGGATGAAATATTTGGTCTTCTATTTTTTAGTAATGACCAGCGTCAAAAAAGAGAAGGATCTAAAAATTATTGTTACGGCATTTGTCGTCTGCTTTTTTATTTATATGCTCCACTCTTACCGTGAATATCTTTGCGGACGTTTCACCTACGTCATGGGAACCAAACGTTTGATCGGAGTGGACAGCACGATGAGTGATCCCAACGGTTTTGGAGGTTCAATGGTAATTTGTTTGCCGTTTTTATTACCATTGTCAACTTTATTTAAAAAGAAATGGCATTATTTTTTCATGGTTGGCTATACTCTTCTTAGTGTTCGGTGCATTCAGCTAACAGGGTCGCGGTCTGCATTTCTTGGACTCGGAGTTCTCTTATTTTCCGCCGCTGCAACATCAAAACACCGCATGAAGTTAGTACCGATTATGTGCATTCTATCTGTCGTTATTTGGTTCACTTTGACCGACAACCTCCGCGACCGTTACCGAACCATTGTTGACTCTTCTATCAATGAAAGTGCCAATCAAAGCGCACAAGGACGGCTTCACGGATTTTATATGGGTTGGAAAAATTGGGAAAAATCACCAATCTGGGGAGTAGGACCCGATTGTCATGGATATGCAACCGGCGAAGGTTATCTCTCACATTGCCTTTATGGTCAGATTCCGGGAGAATTAGGAATTTTGGGAATAACGGCAATGACTCTTTTATTGTTCTGCTTTCTACTAAACCATTTTCAAATATCACAAGACTATAAATATTTACAACAAAAAGGGATGGGAAAAATGGAAGGGCTGTTTTGCTTACGCATTTCAACAGCAATTATGTTCTCTATCTTTTTACTCTTGCT
>JAISBG010000154.1 GCA_031266315.1 Planctomycetaceae bacterium
CGGTGGGAACGTATATTGAGCGTAAATTCAAGGATTTTTTGCTCTCAAAATACGATTTGCAATTGGGCAGTTCGGCAAGCGGAATAGATTTGCCTTCTACTGAAATTAATACCGATATAAAAGCTACTTCAATTAAACAACCTCAATCTTCCTGCCCGTTTGAAAATGCGCAACAAAAAATTTTCGGTTTGGGTTACAACTTGTTAGTGTTCGTTTACGACAAACACGATAATGCCCAAACCAAAACGGCTTTGTTGGATTTCGTCAGTTGTTCGTTTATTGAAAAAGAGCGGACTGCTGATTATCAGATGACAACCGCATTGCGGCAAATGGTTGAAAACGAAGCCAATGCGGAAGATATTTTTGCATATCTGAATGACAGAAATATTCCCGCCGATGAAGTTAATTTGATGCAAATGGCAGAAAGTATTTTGAAAAATCCGCCCGAAGTTGGCTATCTGACCATTTCCAACGCTTTGCAATGGCGATTACAATACGGCAGAATTGTAACGCTGAAAGATAATGTTTCAGGCATTACCAAAATTATACCGTAGCCGGTAATATGATAAGGCTTCGCCCCTTGAACAACCGCTTCACGTTGTTGCGCTACCGTGTTCAGCTTTGCGAATTTTAAAGCGGCTTTAGCATTTATAGACAAATATTAATATGGATTTCAGTTGTATAGATATTGGTCTTGAGGCGATTTCTTTTTTTCAAGAAAGGATAAAATTTCCGTTTCAAAAAATAAATGATATTTTGAAAGAGCGGTCAGGTATTATTGATTTCTTTGAAAAAGAAGACGAATTCATTCGATTACTGCAAACCTTGAAAATCAATCAATCCATTGCGGTTGAAAGTCGCATAGAATACGGCGACTACCAGACCAATAAACAACTCGCTAAGTCTGTTTGCAATCATCTGATAAACAAAAAGATAAATCCAAAAATTTTACTTGAACCGACTTGCGGTAAAGGCAGTTTTATTCTTTCAGCAATACAAACCTTTAAATCTTTGCAACATATATTCGGTATCGAAATTCAAGAAAAATATTTGTGGCAATTAAAATTTGAATTGTTGGAATACTTTTTGAAAAATCCGGCAAGCACGAAACCGCAAATAAATCTGTATTGTTGCAACGTTTTTGATTTCGATTTTCAACAAATTCAACAACAAATAAACGGTAAAGAATTATTGGTAATCGGAAATCCGCCTTGGGTAACAAACACAACTCTTTCGACGCTTAATTCTAAGAATTTGCCGACAAAATCCAATTTCAAACAAGCAAAAGGAATTGATGCGATTACGGGCAAAGGAAATTTTGATATTGGCGAATCTATTTCTGTAAAAATGTTGGAGTTGTTTTCCGGTGCAAATGGTAATTTCGCATTTTTGATCAAAAATTCTGTCATTAAAAATATTGTTTACGAACAAAGCCGCACTCAATACCCGATTTCAGATATTGAAAAATACACCATCAAGGCACAAAAAGAATTTGGCGCGGCGGTTGATGCAAGTTTATTTGTTTGCAAATTCAATTCCGCACCGGAATTGACAGCGCAAGAATTTGATTTTTATACTTCAAAACCGGCAGTAACTTTTGGTTGGGTCAATGGCAAGTTCGCCTCCAATACGGAAAAATACAAGCAATTTCAAGACTTTGACGGAATTTGTCCTTTCGAGTGGCGACAAGGAATTAAACACGATTGCGCCAAAATCATGGAATTGGAACGTATTGACGGCGGTTTCAAAAATGCACTCGGCGAAGAATTTGAATTGGAAGAAGATTTGGTTTATGGAATACTGAAAAGTTCTGACTTACAAGTGGACAGAATTGACCGCCCGCGAAAATATACGATTGTTACTCAACAAAAAATCGGACAAGATACCCAACCAATTTTAGAAAAATTACCCAAAACAAAAGCGTATTTACAAAATCACAAAGACTATTTTTTGAACAGAAAATCGAGTATTTATAACGGTAAACCGATGTTTTCAATATTCGGCGTGGGCGATTATTCTTTCAAGCCTTATAAAGTTGCCATTTCGGGTTTGTACAAGCAGACAAGATTTACGCTTGTTGAGCCGAACGGTTCTGTTTTAATGCTTGACGATACTTGTTATTTTATCGGTTTTGATACTTTGGAAGACGCACAAATAATTCAATTCCTGCTAAACAAACCCGAAACACAATCATTTATTGAATCATTTATGTTCACCGATGCAAAACGTGTAATTACAAAAGATTTGTTGATGCGAATTAATTTTAGTTACATTGCTCAAAATACGGATTGTTCGGAATTGAAAAAGAAAAATGCAAATTTTGATATACCGTAGCCGGATATCTTGCTTGAAATGATTCTTGGGGATCGTATAATGTGTGGCATTGTGGAGAGCGGGCGGTGGTTTTTATACCGTAGTCGGTATAGGGCGATAAGCGCAACCCTTTAACGAACGCTTTGCATTGTTGCGATTATCGTGTACCGTTTTCGCGAAATTTTGAATGTCTTTAGTACATTACGATTTGATCATTAACCTGAACTAACTTTAACCCAATGGCAAAAAAGTTAAACTTTATTAGTATCCTTCAACGTAAAGGGCATCTCAGCGAACAGCAGATTTCTGAATCGCACGAAATGGCTCAGTCAACCAATATCAGCCTCAGTGAAGCTATCGCAAAACTTGGCTACGCCAGTAGCGAAGATGTCGCCCACGCGATTGCGGAAGAATTCGGCTACGAATATGTTGACCTGAAAAATCTAGTCATTCCGCCCGCTATTATCGAACTCGTACCCGAATCCGTCGCACGCGAAAATCAAGTCTTGC
>JAISBG010000170.1 GCA_031266315.1 Planctomycetaceae bacterium
GATCACTCCTGTGAGGGGAATGTCTCAAGCAATTGTTCGAGTTTGTTGATAAATCGTGTAAGGTGCTGTTAGGCTTCAAGCTAAAAAACGAGTTCCAAATGGACTCAAGAAGTTCACGACGTCCCACCAGCTTTTTTCTCATTGTATTGTAATTTTATTTTATTGTCGCTAGAGCGACAAAAAAAATAAAAATACAATACAATATCTATAACAGACAAGTTAATCATACAAGAAGTTCCCAAAGTATATTTCCGGTGGGAAGGATTGACTTTTAACTTGGTTCGATTCATAATCATTCGATGTTTTCGCGGATTGCGGATTTATGGGTTATTTTCGGAAAGCAGTTTTGTTTTGACGGTTTTTGAATTTTTGAAATCGGTTTATTGGCGGACTATTGGTTTCGATATTAATATTTCAATGTTAATACTGGGTTTAATCGGCGGAATCGGCAGCGGGAAAAGTACGGTTGCGGAAATGTTTTGCCAATTGGGAGCCGAACAAATTGACGCAGACCGGATCGGGCACGAAGTATTACAACGCCACGAAGTTCAAACTATTGCTCGAAACCGTTGGGGAGACAGAGTTTTTGACCACAACGGTCAACTCAATCGAAAAATATTGGCTCAAATTGTGTTCGATCCGTCGGAAACCGGTTGTGAAGAACTCCGTTTTTTGAATTTTTTGGTTCATCCTCTCATCACTCAAAAAATCGAAGATCAAATCCGTCAGTTTTCCGAATCCGATTGTCGTTACCTCATTTTGAACGCGCCGCTTTTACTTGAAAATCATTGGGAACAACGTGTCAATTCCCTTATTTTTGTGGACGTTCCCCGATCAACCCGAATTGCCCGAACGCAAAAACGCGGTTGGACATCCGCAGAATTGGATGCCCGCGAAAACTCACAACAAAACCTCCAAGAAAAACGCCGTACGGCAAATTGGATTATTGATAATTCAGGAAATTTGGATGAGACGCTTGACCAAGTTAAAAAAATTTGGCAAAATTTAGAAACTTGGAATCGTTAATAAACTTTACCTTATTGAAATTCCAGCGTTTGACGCCATACCATCTAAACTTTCGGAATTATGAACTGATTGAATGAAATGGATACGGTTGTCAGGATTGACAAATTGATAAATACTTTAAAGTTAAAATCTTTTTTTTACGACTCTTAACCAGATATGGCAAGTCAGAGATTGTTGCGGCAAAAACAAAAATCTTTTTCACAACTCTTACGCTTATAATCTCCGCAGATTCGCCTTAAAACGAATCCATCGAACTTATCCTATCGGTAATTTTAGGAAATTGTACAATGATAAATAATCGTTCAAAAACGAAGACATCGTTTGGATATGGAATTTTTCCGGAAACAGATGAATCTTCTGAAGTTGCTGTTACGCCCAATCAAGAATCCGTTTCTTCCGGTACCGATCAGGTTTCAACCGGTACGGCAATTCCGCAACGCAATGAACCAGAACTTCCTTTTTCTTTGGGGGCTGTCGGTAAAAAAGGAGAACCGCTTTGTCTTGCGGAGATTCTTTCCAAAGAACGGAATCAAGGTTTCGTCGAACCGGATTACGACGAAACTTACGAAAAACTAAAACAACGCGGTGATACAACTTACCTGAGCGATTTACAAAAAATGTCGGTTCAGGAATTGATCATCGAAGCACGTCGTCTGGAAATTGAGACGACGTCTGAAAATTCGACACGGCAAGAACTGATTTTCCAGATTATTCGACGCCGTGTTAAAGAAAACGGGTTGATGTTCGGCGAGGGAACATTGGAGATTCTTCCCGATCAATTCGGTTTTCTGCGAAGTCCGGATTATCACTATCTTTCCTGTCCGGACGATATTTACATTTCACCAAGCCAGATACGGCGTTTCGGACTTCGTAAGGGTTGTACGGTTTCGGGACAAATTCGACCGCCGAAAGAAAATGAACGTTATTTCGCTTTGCTTCGTGTTGAAGCCATCAACCATGAAGAACCGAATATCCTTCACAGCCGTCCTCACTTCGATCATTTGACTCCGGTTCATCCGAACACCCGAATCGTTCTGTCCCGCGACAATGATATTGATACAAAAATCATTGATCATATCGTGCCGATCGGTTTCGGACAACGCGGTCTCCTGATCAGTCCGCCGCGAAGCGGAAAAACTGTTCTGATGCGGAAAATGGCGGCTGCGGTTCAAAAGAACCATCCTGATGTTTACGTTTTCATGTTGTTAATTGATGAACGACCGGAAGAAGCCACCGAAATGATTCGGCAATTGAAAGGTCCGCAATGTGAAGTCGTTTGCTCTTTTTTCGATGAAGTTCCTGCACGGCATATTCATATTTCGGAAATAGTTTTTGAAAAAGCCAAACGTATGGTTGAATATGGTAAGAATGTTTTTATTTTTCTTGATTCAATTACACAACTTTCGTTGGCGTGGAACACGGATCATCCGCTTGATCTGGCTTGCTTGAATTTGCAGGCACCCAAAAAACTGTTCGGTTCCGCCCGTAAAATTGAAGGCGGCGGCTCGCTAACGATTCTTGCTTCGGTATTGGTTGAAACGGAAAACCCTGTTGACGATGCGGTTTATCATCAATTTCGCGGAACGGGTAATTTGGAAATCCATCTTAGTCGTTTAATGGCGGAAAAACGTATTTGGCCCGCTATTGATCTCCACAAAAGCGGTACACAACACGAAGAATATCTCTTTTCCGACAACGAATTACAGCAGAATGCGGAATTGAGACGAAAAATCGCGGACATGGACAGTATTGCGGCGATGAAATTTTTACGAAACTGTTTGAACAATTGAGATGTTGTTGAAAGATACTCAAGCCGTTTTAAAATTCACGAAGCTGATTACGGAAGCGCAACAACGTGAAGTGGTTACTCGTGGGCGAAGCCTACCGCCCATACCGGCTACGGTAGAACAGAAAAAATAATGGATACGGAAATACGTTGGCGGCAGCGTCTTGAAAATCTGAACAAGGCATTTAAGCATTTTGAGTCGGCATGTATTCGAGATCGTTATGATGAATTGGAACTTGCCGGACTTGTCAAATTTTATGAATTAACGTTTGAATTTTGCTGGAAAACCTTAAAGGATTATCTGTACGAAGAAGGAATCGACGTAAAAAGTCCGCGTGAAACAATTAAAAAAGCTTATCAAACCGCGTTACTTGAAAATGTTGATCAATGGCTGGCTGCCCTTGATCATCGAAACAAATTCAGTCCTATTTACGATGAAAAAGCGGTCAATGAAGCGGTTCCGTATATTAAAGAAACGTTATATCCCATGATTCGGACGTGCGTCAAAATACTGAACGAAAAAGTCAATGAAACATGATGACGGTTTGACGGAAAAATATCGTGCGGAAATAAGGTTGATTTTTGCTTCCTGTTCCAAAATTGATCGGGCGTTATTATTCGGTTCGCGAGCCAAAGGAAATTTCCGGCGGGATTCTGATGTGGATTTTGCGTTGGAGGGTAACGATCTTGTTTTTTTCCGATCTTGTGTCTTTGAATACAAAATTTGAAGAGTCTGAAGTTCCGTTTGATATTGATCTTTTAATCCGCGCCAATATTACCAATCAAAACCTCGAAAACCAAATTGCCAAACACGGAACCGAATTTTATAGAAAAAACCGTAATTCCTCTTGAGACACGGAAATTTCGTAATATATAATGTGTTGTATCTCACTATTGACATTGCTGTTGTGCTTTGAGTTGCAATTACACCGCGATATGTTACAATGTGTACTGTTAGTTTATTGGTTTATTAATTTATTAATTAAAAAATACCAGTTCGGGTAACATTGATAACTTTGTCATTGTTACGTTATAAAATTACTTTTAGCAAAGGATTATTCGATGAAGAACCATGAAATTCCGTTGTCCCGCCGTTCATTTATCGGAACGGCAATTTCTGTTGTTGCAATGCCGATGATTGTTCCTTCGCATGTTGTTACATCGTGTGCTATGGCGCAAGGGCAAACATTGCCGAATAATTTGTTACGAATGGGGTTGATTGGAACAGGGCGGCAATGTTTTCATCATAACATTCCCGGTTTTGTGCGTAACAAACGAAATCAAGTTGTTGCGCTTTGTGATGTTGATTCGTGGCGGCTTGAAGAAGCCAAAAAGAAAGTTCTTGAACTTTATCAAAAAAGTGTTTCGCTTATTAAACCGGCAAGTGTTGATACTTATGTTGATTACAAGGAACTTCTTGCAAGGTCGGATATTGATGTGGTAATGATTTCAACACCGGATCATTGGCACGCGGTTCAGGCTGTTGAAGCAATGCGTGCTGGTAAACATGTTGCGTTGGAAAAACCGATTATTCGTACGATTGCGGAAGGGCAGGAACTTGTCAATGTTTCGGCGGAGACGAAACGGATTTTTCGGGTGGACAGCGAATTTCGTAGCGGTAAAGGAGCGCATCAGGCGGCGGAACTTGTACGGAATGGGCGGCTTGGAAAAATTAAAAGTGTTCATGTTGCCGTGCCGCAATCCGATGTTCCTTGCCCGCCGCAAACCGAAATGCCTATTCCCAAAGAACTTGATTATGAACGTTGGCAAGGTCTGGCGATTCACGCTCCGTACACACTTCATCGTGTTCATACTCCGCAAAATCTTTCAAACCGCCCCGGTTGGATGCGGCATCTTTATTATTGTGACGGTATGGTAACAAACTGGGGAACGCATTTACTGAACGGTGTTCTTTGGGCTCTTGGTTTGGATCGGACTTTTCCGGTTGAAATTGAAGGAACCGGAACTTATCCCGAACCAACAAGTTTTTGGAATGTCCTGCTTCAATTTGAAATCAAATATCGTTACAAAGACGGATTGGAAATCATTTACAAAACGGACAAACCGTATTACCGGATTGAAGGCGAAAGAGGTTGGATTGAAGTTACGTTTGCCGGAATCAAAGCGGAACCGGAATCGTTGCTCCATGAAGTCATCAAACCGGAAGAAATTCATTTTCCGTTACGTTCAGAGAAAGAGGATTTTATTGATTCGGTGTTGGAAGGCAAGGAAACATTGGAACCGACGGTCGTCGGACATTGCGTTACGTCAACGTGTTTGCTCGGTCATATCGCCGTAAGAACCGGCGAAAAATTACAATGGAATCCCGAAACAGAAACCTTCAAAGGAAATCCAAACACCGCCGAATTTCTCAATAAACCAATTACAACAATAAAATAACTTCTATCGTAACAATATATGCAAGTATAAAAAACCATTGACAATTTTTATGTACGCAAGTAAGTTTTTTATGCTTGCACATGACCAACAAAATATAAATATAAGTACAGATACAATAAATGGGTAAGGACACTCATACTCAAAAACTGTTACTCTTGGACTAACACCCTTATTTCCGGTAAATGTTGTTCTTTTCTAAAGTTTTTATTACTATTATAAGAATATTTTGTTTTTTCGTCTCCCAAAGTACTAATCCATTGATCAAGA
>JAISBG010000259.1 GCA_031266315.1 Planctomycetaceae bacterium
GTTATCCATGTTAAAGTCCTACGGACTAAAGAATCGTGAGCAAATACATTATCTTTACTTTGATTTATCGTGAACGGTTACACAAATTTTAAGCCTTAACCCTTTTTTTGAAAATGAAATACTTATTTTTTATACTTTTATCGTTATCGTTTATTGTTGGTTGTAACAACAATAATCCGCAAGGACGAGTTCCAGTTCGCGGTGAAGTAACCTTGAATGGTAAACCGCTTGCACAAGGCAATGTATTATTTTCGTCACTTCCGGGAACAACGCCAATGGTTGTAACGGGTTCACCCATTAAAAATGGAATCTTTTCGCTTTCGGCGGAACAAGGGCTTATACCGAATCAAGAATATTTGGTACAATTTAGTTCTGTAGAAGAAATTCTCGGTACCCGAACGGAAACCGATGATCCAATGTCAACAAAAGTTAAAACACGTAACATTATTCCGTCGCAATACGGTACTGAATCGAAAGAAACCGTAACAGCGACAAAAAAATTGCCTAATGTGTACCGTTTTGAATTGATTGGCAAAGCCGCTCAATAGATATACTATACTGTATTAGGATTGTATTTGGTATTTTAAGATGTTTGTCGTTACACCGCAGGTCAAAGACCTGCGGTTATGAAAATTAAGCCCTATCGGGCTATTCAGTTTTTCGGATCAATCTGGAAAATAATTATTTAGAAACTTGAAAAATACCAAATATAACCCTAACACAGTATAACACTTAATATAATTAATATGACTAAAAACATGACAACAGATTCACGTTTATCTTGGTCTCGTTGGGATATTGAGCAACGTTTGGGATTTCGCGGCGGGAGATTCACCGATGTCAATTCGACACTTTGTGCGATATTGGCTGGAGTTTGTTCTGTTGTGTTTTACACGGTACTTTACGTTTTGCCGCCGAATTGGTTTACGGCAATGTTCACCCTACGCGGTATGACTCCGTTTGCAATGGTATTTCTTGCGTTTTGGTCTTTGTTTATTTTGTTACTAAAATGGTCGAAAATCGGGTTACAAAAGAAGACGTTGAAAATAAAAATTCTTCCGCCCGACCTTGATTTCGTTCTTTCACCCAATACCGTTGATCAAATTTTGCGCAACGTTAACAACCAAATCGAACAGCCCAAATATTTTTTCCTGTTCAACCGAATCGTCGGCACACTCGCTAACCTTAAAAATATCGGTATGATTTCCGATGTCGGAGATATTTTGCGTTCTTACAACGAACAAGATATTGAATCTGTTGAAACTTCCTATTCCTTGCTTAACGGTTTCTTGTGGGCAATTCCGGTTCTTGGATTTATTGGAACAGTTGAAGGATTGTCTCAAGCGATCGGCGTATTCGGCAACGTTCTCTCAAGCGGAGCAAACACTGCCGCGTTGACAACTTCGCTCCAATCAGTTACCAGCGGTCTCGCAACCGCATTTGAAACAACTCTCGTTGCTTTAATTTTTGCGTTGACATTGCACTTATTCGCAACAGCAATGAAAAAATCCGAAGATGAATTGTTGATCGCGTGTTCGGAATATTGCAGCCAAAATATCGTCGCACATCTGCGAATGCCAACTTTCCGAAACGAAGAACAAAGAACATGATTTTTGAATTAAAAATGACGACAATTAGTTTCAAAAATGACGAGTCTTTTTTATTACTTAAATCAATTCTAATATTGTCATAAAAAAACGCAAAAAATAATGAGACAAAAAAATGAAACGCCATAAACAAGTATCGCCAATTTCACTTTTCTCGTTCCAAGATGTCATCATGTCTGTTGTTGGTATTATGATTTTAATTACATTGTTGCTGATTTTGAAACTGATAACACAACCTCCAACCGATACCGTTGCCACTGTTACAACAGTTTCCGCCCGCGAATTGCAAGAACAAATTGAATCATTGAGTTCCATTCTACAAGAAATTCAAAACGAAATTTCCCAACAAAACCAGACAAAATTAGATTCCATCATCACACCACAAACCAAAAACCAAATTGACGCTCTACTCACCACAATTGAACGGCTAAATACAGAATGTAACGAAATCAATAAAGAAATCCAAAACGAAAAATCGCAAACAGAAAATTTGAAAAAAAATCTGAAATCAATTTCGTCACACAATGACAAAAATCAAATCGAACAACTCAAAGAACAACTTGACACGCTAAAAATTGAAAACGATAAATTAACAGAACAAGAAGAAAAATTACAAACAATTGTTGATGAATTAGAATTAAAATTGAAAAATCAAAAAATTGAAAATAAAATTGTCGATTCCATACAACAACTGAATATTAATGTACAAAAAAAACAAGAAAAAACAGCATACATTTGTGTTTACGGTCAAGATGGCTTAACAATCATTCCGACAAACGGTACACCACAAAAAAATTTCACGTTACAATCAGAATTTTATCAATGGATAGATTCTCGAAATAAAACAACAGAATATTTTGTAATTTATTTCCGCCCATCACGGTTTGAACGTTACAAAGATATTTTAGACCATATCAAAAATAAAGGCTTTGATGTCGGCTACCAAGTAATCGGCGAAACAACTTACTTAGTCGGTTTCGGAACAGAGCAAAAATAATCATCATTATCGAACAATGAGAAGAAGTAGAATATCTCCTCAATCAAGTTTTGAACTTTTTTTAGATACCGTATGTAACACATTTGGCGGTATTTTGCTTATTGCGTTATTGGTTGCTGTTCAAATTCGCCAAACAGAATACACGATTGAACCACCCGAACCGTCGTCATCGCCCGAAACGATTTTGGAATTGCAACAAAAACTCGACCAACTCACCAACGACATTAAACTTGCAAATACGTTACGACAAAATACTCAACAGGCACAAACAACGTCACAAAATGATAACGAAAAATATCTCGCCGCAAATTATGACCAACTTATAAACACCAAAAGAGATTCCACCGTAAAAAAAGCCGAATTGATCAGTTTGTTACACAAACAAAAAGAAGAAAATCTACAATGGGAAAACCAAATGAAAACTATCGAAACAAATATCAAAAACACTGAAAACGAAATAA
>JAISBG010000162.1 GCA_031266315.1 Planctomycetaceae bacterium
GGAGCGAAGCGCAACCGCCGGACGATTGCCGCACGCTATCAAAAGTCCCGCAGGGACGAGATTATCAACTATTGATCAAAAAATTATCTCGCCCTTGCAGGGCTTTGTTTGGGAAGTTCCGAGCCGGCGGTTGCGCTTCGCTCCACCGCCGGTTATGCACATCACGCCCCATGCGGGGCTACGGAATCTGACTATCATGCGTAACATCAGAACCTAATATCAACTTAACACCAATTTACGTAATATTTTTACACGTGTTGCCGAAAAAGAACGGTTGGCTGGGTAAACGGTTATACCGTAGCCGGTAAGGCAATAGGCTTCGCCCACGAGTAACCGCTTCACGTTGTTGCGCTACCGTGTTCAGCTTCGCGAATTTTAAAACGGCTTTAGCATACTATTTATTTCTACTCAATTATCTTAACAAAAAATGAGCGGTTATCAGAAAATTCTTTTATTTTTCTTGATATTAACGGTATTTTGTTTGGCGGGTTGCCGTAAAATTGATACTATTGATAAAATAGTTTCGGACACGATGTTGCAATCCGGCGGCGAATATTGGGAATTGTTGACGATTCAGGGAAAAACGGTTGGGTTTCAACAAATGGCGTTGAGTTTTGAAGAAGTGAACGGCGAGCCGGTTCAGCGATTCAAACGTCAAAGCCGTATTATTGTTCTACGATACGGCAATAGTTTTGATGCGGCGATGAAAGTCAATTCGGTTTCGCGTTTGGAAGGTATTTTTGTGTCGGGTACGGTTCAACTGAACGGCGGCGGCAACCCTATTGAAACAACTTACCGAAACGAAAACGACCAACTGATCGTTTCCAACTCTTCCGGTCAAACAATATTGTCATGGAAACAAGGCATGTTGGGACCGGAAACAATGCTTTGCGAATTACTCCGCTCGCCAATGCAATCCGGCGAAAAACGGCAACTCACCTTTTTTGAACCGGCAATGCACAGTTATGTGGACGCAACATTAACCGCTCATAATATTGAACAGGTTGATATTAACGGTGTTGCGAAAAAACTTCTTCGGATAGAAGTTCAAAACCGGTTGGAATTACTGCAAGCCGGAGTTCAAACTGTTTCCGAAACTCTTTGGACAGATTCCGGCGGTAATATTATTCGGCACGAAATACCAATGGAAGGTCAAACTCTTCTTGCGGTTCGGGTTTCGCGGGAAAAGGCTCTAGAATTTGAAACGGAAACACCGTCCGTTGAACTGGGAAATCTTGGCGTTATTCCGCTCAATCACTCAATCACTCAACCGCATAACGCAACAAAAATCGAATTTATTGTTGAAACACAAGAAGGATTGCCAACCAATCGGTTTCCGCAAACGTCTTTTCAATCGGTGGAACTGATTGACGAAAAGAGTGCAAAAATTACAGTTCTCTCAGCAATTAATAACACGAATAATAATTCGCTCTTTGAACGCGGTAAGGCGGAAGCAAAACCGGAAGATTTAGCGTCCAACCAATTGATTGATCTTAATGATCCAAAATTATTGGAATTAGCCGATCAGGTTGATTCGGCGTCGCTGACTACGCGGCAAACAGCGTTAGCGTTGGAACAACTCGTTCACAATACCATTCGGCAAACATCATTTTCTATTGCGTTGGCTTCGTCATCGGACGTGTTGAAATCGAAAAGCGGCGACTGTACGGAATTTGCGGTATTGCTTGCCGCGTTGTGCCGTGCGAAAAAATTTCCGGCAAGAATCACGCTCGGTTTGGTTTACACGCCGTTTCGCCCAATAAACAACAGCAACGAATCACAACAAGCCGGTATGGTGTTTCATTTATGGAATGAAGTTTTGATCGATGGAATCTGGTATCCGCTTGATGCTGTGCTTGCACTTGGCGGAGCCGATGCCGCCAGAATTAAAATTGCCGATTCGAGTTTGGCGGAAAATTCGTTGGCTCCGCTATGCCATTCCCTAATCGGTGTGATCGGGCAAATAAAAATTCGACTTAAAAATTCAGAATCGCCGCCGTAAATTTCAAATTACCGTAGCCGGTATGGCGGTAGGCTTTGCCCTTGAGTAACCGCTTCACGTTGTTGCGCTTCCGTAATCAGCATCGTGTATTTTAAAACGGCTTGAGTATCCATCAATTTTTCACAACGTTATTCTAAAATAAAATTAAAATGCAATACGTATTAAGTGTTATGTCGAGTGATCATCCCGGAATTATTGCCGGCGTGAGTTCCGCAGTTTATCGGCTTGGCGGGAACATCAATTCCTGCAGCCAAACGGTTTTAGGCGGTTATTTTACGTTTATTACAATTATTGACTTACCGAAACAATATACGCCGGAAGAACTGGCAAAAGAAATTCAATTTTCCGAAGGTCTTGGTTCGGATTATCGGGTGATTGTTCAGCCTTACCAATTCAAATTAGCCGATTCGGAAAAATCTGTAACTTCCAAACCATCGGACGAAACATTTGTTATTACGGCATTTGGAAAGGATCAACCGGGGATTATTAAAGAATTTAGCCGTTATCTTGCGGATCACGATATTAACATTACGGATTTATACGGAGACCGCAATGGTGATGAATTTGTTTTGATTGGTCAACTGACAATTCCAGCCAATACCAATATTGGAAATCTTCTTGATGACTTGGAAGAAACCGGCAAAGAATTTGGCTTCACCGTCAAACTTCAGCATAACAATATTTTCGTCGCTACCAATCAACTCCGACTTGCGGAGTAATACGGTTGAGTAAAAATATTTTAAAAAGTATTTTACGTAACTGTGTTAGGGTTCTATTCGGTATTTTTACATTTCTGTCCCGTTAGGGACAAGATGTTGGTTGGTAGAAAAACTTTATTTATAGCCCCAATTTTCCTGATTCTACCGGATTAGGAGTCCAAGCCTTGAAAAGTTCGTTTTAAACGCGAAAAGAGGTGGGCTATTTATTAAAAAGCCCGCAGGGCGGTTGCGCCGGTTGAGTCTTTACTTTGCCGTCATTAATCTGATTCACTGTCGGCGAGTACGCCGACGCGACCTTTCAGCGAAAGGTCGCCCATCTACAAAAGGTTGTCCACCTTATGAAATATTACCAATTATTTTACGATTCCGATGGGAAACACCTAATCCGGTAGAATCAGGAAAATTCCACTAAAATATTACAAATACTGTAACTCATGTTACGCACCGTAGGCGAAAAGCCAGTCAAACATACATTAACTTCAGAATTTTAATGTTCGGTAGGATAGCAAGTTTTTCTTCCGCCCCTTTAGGGGCAACACAAGCCAGCCCGCCGCAGCGCGGCGGGTGAGATTCAATAACACGTCGCCCTGAAAGGGCAGCATATCGATGGAAAAGGTAATAATAGTTATGTTGCCCTTACAGGGCGACTGTTCGGGCGGGACTTACCCGCCGCGTTGCGGCGGGCGGGCTTGTGTTGCCCTTGCAGGGCGGAGGAAAACGCGCAAGCCTACCGAGTTGATGTATCTTTGACCGACTTTTTACCGACGGTGCGTAACATGAGCTGTAATTTATCGTGTTTGAACGATTTTTTGTATCAACACGACCTAATCTACCGGCAACGCTTTATGAACCGGTTTGCCGAGATCGAAAGTCTGTTTATTTTTTCCCTTGACAACCTCCAACTCCAGAGGAGTCTTTTTTTCGTCGAGAAATTTTTCATCAACAATTCGGGTAATTGTTGTTTGCTTATTGATATCGTCGAAAATTTTTTGCCGTTGTTTTTCATCTTCGGGAAGTTCCGACTCCTTGGGAATGAGAGGTACTTTTGAAACAACTTTATCAACAGTAATTTTGTACTTTCCTTCAGGGGCTCCGGCATAACGTCCGTTGGTCATTAGGACGACTTGACCGTTTTCGTCCGTTCCGCCTCCAACAGACCATTTGAAACC
>JAISBG010000307.1 GCA_031266315.1 Planctomycetaceae bacterium
AGTGGTTCAAAACCAAGAATCGTTTCGAATTTACCGACTTTAACAGAAAGATTACCATAAGCGAGTTGAACATACAGTTGCGGAATGGCGGTATAATAATCGCCGTCTTGCCAACCGTAATCAAATTTTGCGTCGCCCCAACTTTGAGAAATCCACGCTTCGGGACCAAAATATCCTTCCGCCGCAAAACCCCAATCAAGTCCGTGTTGACCATCGGCTTCTTTTTTAACTCCAAGCCAAACCTGATTGATTTGCAAATCGGTTAAATGGACGGTGGACAATAAATTACTGTTACCGGAAACCGGATCAAATTGTGTAACAGTCCTTCCTTTATAGTTCGTTCCTTTCGCGCGTGTAACGGAATTGCCGCGACTGTTCGCATAAACACCTCCCTGAACCCAACCGAAAACTTCGATTTTATCGAAAAATGATCGGGTATGGCGTTTGTGCCGAAACAAATCAAGTGATTCACAAGGGTTACAATTAACAGCCTCACAAGGATCGCCGACTTGTTCACTGATTGGTTCGCAGGGAGTACATTCTGCCTGACCAAGATAGACGGAATTATTTTCCGTGTGAGCCAAAACTCCCGCACAATAGGAAAACAAAACCAGTAATAACGACAGTAATGATGAAAATACAAAAAATTTTCTCATAATCTCCTCTTTGTTTTAAGGGGTTAACTGAAACAAACACAGAGGGGGATAAATAATTTATCGGTATTTTCCATACGGAAATTTAACTATATTGCGATTTTGTAACCATTCATTTGCCGTCTTATTTCACGGCTTCCCATGATATTTCACGGCTCACACGTACAATAGTAATAATTTTGAATAAACATACATATATTATTCAGTAGAATTTTCGTTAAAAGTAGGAAATCATCAAGTGGGCGACCATAAGGTAGGCAACCTTTTTGCTAAAGGCTTTCACCACAGTTGTGCCGGCGTTAGCCGACTGTGAATCAGATTACGACGGCAAACGGTATTGCTTTCCGTTTTGGAATCAATAACGAGTCAACCGGCGCAACCGTCCAGCGGACGGATCGCCCACCCATGTTAACCTGTCCGAATGATTACAATCAAAATTTTCTCAAAAAAAGAAAGATTTCTCTTGATTTCCGATATTATTTCTGATAATATTTAAATCTCATTCAATGGCGATACATCTTTTTTGCCGTATTGTTTTGCGGTAAATGTTTCGCGATTATTTCGATAAAACCTTATAAAATAAGGAACATAACAATGAAATACTTTGTTGAAAACGCTTCGAAAAATTCAGTGAAAAGTCAAATGTTAAAATGGGCAAGCGAGGGGGGGGGGGCAGTATATTAGAAAGATTTAATAACAAAGAGCGGAAAACGTTTACTTTCTCAATACTTTTCCGCAAAATTCTCACAACTCATTCGTTCTTCACCGTTCGGCTTTACATTAGTCGAACTTCTTGTAGTGATTGCGATTATCGGCGTGTTAATCGCACTTTTGTTGCCGGCGGTTCAGGCAGCTCGTGAGGCGGCAAGGAAAACACAGTGTTCTAATCGAATGAAACAAATGGGTCTTGCAATCCATAATTTTCACGATTCTTTAAGTGGAATTCCGCCGGCACAGGTTGCTGATTTTCGAAGATCAACGATGTGGGGACTTCTCTATCCTTTCATGGAAGAAACCGCATTATACGAGCGTATTGTTGATCCTTCTCCTTGGTCAACCGGCGGTTACGTAACGATAAACTCTTGGTGGAATAGCGTTCTCAAAAAGGAAGAACGTCAAGCATTTGGGGCATTTACCGGATATCAGTGTCCTTCACGACGTTCCGGTTATTCTGCTAATGACTATGCGACAGATAACAACGATAACAGTGATGCCACCAATGCCGCAGGACCACAAGGAGATTACGCCTTTATCTGTTCAAACGCTACTGGTAATTGGTGGGGAATGGACGTTAACGGCACACGCAGTCCGTTTCGCACCTCCATTTATGCGTTAGCTTCTTCTGCCGGTAAAAATATTACTTGGCAACCTCGTGATACATTTGCTTGGGTTTCAGATGGACTAAGTAATCAGTTTTTTATCGGAGAAAAACATATTCCGCTGAATCGGGTTGGTATTTGTCCCAATGCCGCTTATTCTTCCGGCAATGCCGCCAATACCCGTAACATGGGAGAATGCTGTTATTTGAGAAATGGTGCGTCAAGAACGACTTCGGCGGCAAGGACATTTGCCTCTTATGAATCTTATGCTGTTTCCGGTCTGACCCAATATGCAATTAATGCGTATCCGATTTGCCGACCAAACGATTATTCCGAAGATAATGTTCCCACTCATACGGCTTATCATTCGGCATACCGAAGTATTGGTTTTGGAAGTTACCATCCGGGCATTTGCCAAATGTTACTTGGAGATGGTTCTGTACGAGGTGTTGCCGTAACAACACCAACAAGAATTCTTCAAGCCTATTCTTTTGTCAGCGATGGCGAACAAGCGGTACTACCTTAGGATTTAAGATTGGTTCCTTCGTTTTTGTAAAAAATTTCTGATTCTACTGGATTAGATGTCCAAACCTTAACAAGTTCGTTTTAAACACGGAAGACACAAAAATTCGTTGCGAAAATAGGTGGGCGACCTTTCGCTGAAAGGTCGCGTCGGTTGAGTCATAATTTTGCCGCCGTTAATCTGGTTCACTGTCGGCGAGTGCGCCGACGCAACCTTTCAGCGAAAGGTTGCCCACCTCCAAAAGGTCACCCACCTGATGATTGCCTGCTTTTAACGAAAATTCCATTGAATAATTACAAAAATACAAAACTTATTGACCGTGTAAAGTATATTCACAATGATTCGAAAACAATTTCGTACCAAAGAGTTTTTGTTTCGGGAGTAAGTTTAATCGTTGCGGTTTTTTGGGAACTGATAATATCCTTACCGACTTGTTCTTTTCGTTGTCCGGCTGAATTTAAAGCAAAACATCGTACCATTTTCCCGTTTGTGTGTAATTCCAGCGTCAACGGAATACCTTCACAAAGAATCGGAGCATTACCCCAATTATTGTGAACCGTCATACGGTCGGGATTTGTGTTATCGTATTGTTCGAATTTCATTCCGGTGTTTTCCATAAAACCGGTTGCTGCAACAAGAATCCGGTTCGGGGAAAATTCCGTCAACGAAACAGTTGCCCAATCAAGCCGTGTTTTTCCGAACGATAATTCGATATCGCCGATTTTGAATTTACGGTTTTGAATAAATCCTGAAAAGATTTTCGTTTTGGGTGTATTTAGCGTGAAATATCCGGCATTTTTTTCTTCCATGTTCCATGTCAATTCTCCGGTGTCGCTGACGAATACTTTTTGATCTTCGGGAATGACCGGAATTTTTTGAAGGTCTGTTCCGTTTTTACCGTCCAAATCAAGAGCCGTTCCATGTAACAACGTCAAACGGAAATCCAATCCGAGAGATTTGAAATCAATTTGTCGCGGTGAACGTTTTTTGACGAAAGCATCAATTTCTGTTTTTTGATCCATTGAACCGAAAATTGTTGTTTTTGCTTTTGTTACATCGCCGCGTAAAATAATAGCGGCACAAGCCGGAGCATGAACCAATTGTCCCGCGTGGGCGATCATATCGAAATATCCGGTAAATTTTTCCGGTTCAATATTAGGAGCATGAGCGTAAGTGTATTGAAAGACACCGTTCCAACCTTGAAATTGAGCAAACGCACAGATCATCGGTAAACCTTCGGCACTGAATTGATTGGGAACCGGATGATTATATTCGCTAATCGTATGCGGTTTACCTGCAATCCGGCGTGTTCCGAGTCGTGTGAAAATATCGGTATCCGCAAAATTAACCAACGCCATGTTACGAATATACCAATCTTTATTATCCCATTGTTTGACGGGGAACGACGGATGATTCCAATAAGCATGGTCGTCACAATAATCCAATGCCGCCTGAACATGTTTCGAGCCGTAATAAAGTTGTGTACCGGAAACCGGAGATTTTACGTTGAGTTCCGATTTGAGATACTGCGACATCGGAAGCCAATAATTCCATTCGAGATCAACAAGGAATTGCCAGAAATCGCGACGATATTCTTCGGAGAGATGTGTTTCGTTCTTTTTCGCGATGGGAACGTTACGTTTTTCCAAATCGTAATTCATATCGTTACCGAAATTACCGCCGGAACGAAGTGTTACGCCGGCAATTTCAAACGTTCCGGGTTTTAATCCCGTAAAAGTAAATCGGGCTTTTTCGTAATCTTGAGTTCCGAAAAAATGATATTGAAACGTTTTCCATTCCGGTGTTACTGAAATAGCGGCGTACATTCCGAGATTTTCCCACGGCGCAGCATCCATCGCAACATAAGAACGTAAGGAAATCGGTTTATCGCTACGAATTCGAAACGATAACGTGTAAGGCTGATTCTTTTCGATTTTGAGTTTTCGGAACATCAATTGCGGTGTCCAACTGACGTTGCCGTCACGGTGAACAATAATCCGAACCAATTTTTCTTCCGGGACAACAAAACATTCCGCATGTTCCTTGTCGTCGCGTTGGAGATACCAATCTTTGCTGTCGAAAGTCAATGGTTTATCGAAATCGCCGCCGTGAATCATTTCATCGCCGAGCGGTTTATTGATACAATTCCACGCTTGAAGCATTGTTTGAGTCGTTTGATATTTTTTGTAAAGCCAATCGTTCCATTGCTTTTGAAATTCCGCTCCATAAGGATCGGGCAATTCGTCAAGATTACCGCTTGCCCATTCGATAACAACGGAATTTTCGTTATTGATTTCAACCATTGCTACCGCCGGTTCATTATTGTACGACAATCCGGTATAGGGATTAACGTGCGTCAAAAGGTCTTTGGCATATTCTTTTTGTAACTCAATCATTTTCGGTTCAAAATTATCCAAACCTTTATCATATTTGGGACGTTTATCTTTGTGTGGAAAACCGTCACGGTCATCGAGCCAACGTCCGACATGCAGATTGAGATTGACATAAATTCCGCGTTTTTTCAGTGCGGCAATCAGATAATCGAGTTTATCAAACATAACTGGATTGATTTTTCGCAACGATTGTGGTTTATCGCCCCAGATTGCCCATGAATCCATGTGATGTAGCCGAACGCAGTTAATACCGAATTGTGCCAAACGGTCTGCGAGTTTTTCGGCGGCATCTTTTTCCGGAAAATTAGCATGACCGGAAAGATTGGTTGCCCAAAACCGGATTTCTCCATTGTCGGTTACGAATTTATCGCCCTGTACCCGAACAAACCCATATTTACCCGCCGGAGCATCCAATAACGATGACATATTGATCGCATCTTTCGGTGTATCAAATGAAACCGCAAACGGAAACAATTCGTCCGCTCGAAGAAATCCACAAAATAAAGTAATAAAAATAAACAAAGTAATTTTTTTCATGATCTTTTCATTGAGTCTAATGACTTCAATATTAAATGGTTGCAAAAATAACATTTTATTGACATTACAAAATAATATAGTAACTGTTCGTGTATAATAATCAAGAGGTCAGTAGGATTGCAAGTTTGTAATCGTTCACGAATAATCAAAGTCAAGGTAATGTATTTACTCACGATTCTTAGTCCGTAAGACTTTCACGTGGATAACCCCGTGCAAACGAAGTGCAACACGAGGTATTGAGTTCATAGGCAATCATAAGGTGGGCGACCTTTCGCTGAAAGGTCGCGTCGGCGTTAGCCGACTATGAACCCGATTAACGACGGCAAATAGTGTTGCTTTCCGTGTTGGAGTCAATGCAAACTCAACCGGCGCAACCGCCTAGCGGGCGGATTGCCCACCTCTGTTCGCGTTTAAAACGAACTTTTCAATGCTTGGATACCTAATACGGTAGATTCAGGAATTTTCTCTGTTGAACTACTACGTAGTTCCGGTTGTGGTGGTGTATTACTCAATGCCCCGTGCTGCGTTCCACTTGCACGGGGTTATCCATGTTAAAGTCTTACGGGCTTAGGAATCAAATATCTTCACTTTAACTTTTTAACTACGATGCGTAACATCCTGAGTAAATAATATTGAGGATAAGTTTTTATTTAATTAATAAAATTTTTTGTATTAGTAATAATTTTTTATTGTTTTGATGGAGTATTTTATGAATAAACAACAATTAGTTCAAGCTTTGTCGAAAATGACTGCTAAACAAGTTGAAAAAGTATTTAAAGCAGTTGGTGAAACAGGAATTAAAGTTAGAGCAGGTAATAAGCTTGACTCTCTCGTCTTCTATGAGATGTGGTTCGGTGACGGAATTAAGTTTGCCGAAATTGTGCCGCGAATCGGTGAATCTTGTTACGAGGTAAATCAAAATAAGTGTGATGAATT
>JAISBG010000334.1 GCA_031266315.1 Planctomycetaceae bacterium
TTATGCGGTTCGTGAATTTTACAAATATTGCGAACACCACGCGGCTCGGCGTTGTCATGCCATGATTTCTGTTGCGGATGCGATGACCGATTTGATGGTTGCGGGAAAGGTCGCGCCCAAAGAGAAATTCGTTACGGTGTACAGCGGAATGGAAACGGAACCATTTCTCGAATCGGAAAAATTCCGCATTTCAGTACGGAAACATTTCGGGTTTTCAGAAAATCATCTTGTGATCGGCAAGATTGCACGTCTGTTTCGTCTTAAAGGACACGAATTTATTATTGCCGCTGCAAGGTCTATTATTGAACGGATTCCTCATGTCCGGTTTTTTTTTGTCGGCAACGGTATTTTGACGGAATATTATCGTCACGAAATAGACCGGTTGGGACTTGCGGATTATTTTATTTTCGCCGGACTTGTTCCACCGGAACAAATTCCGGCGATGATTTCTGCAATGGATATTGTTGTCCATACGAGTCTTCGTGAAGGTTTGGCGCGGGTTTTACCTCAGGCTCTTCTGGCGGGCAAACCTGTTATCAGTTATGATATTGACGGAGCGAAAGAAGTTGTTTTAGACGGCAAAACGGGATTCCTTCTCCCGCCTCAATCGGTTACGGAATTAACCGATGCGGTTGTTCGGTTAGCCGAAAACCCGATACTCCGTAACGAAATGGGACAAACCGGTCGTCAACTATTTTCGCAACAATTTGATCATCATTATATGACGCAACAAATCAGACAACTTTATTTGAAATGGTGGTGATATGTTTGGAACTGTTCCTCCGTTTTTCCAACATCTTTTGGATTATGCGCCGTTTTCGGAAGCCGTTTCCAAACTTTGGTCGGGAAAGTCAATTTCTGTGGACGGAGTTCACGGCGGAGCCTGCGCTCTTGCTGCTGTTGCGATTCGGCAAAACGGAAATAGACCGATTCTGATTCTCACCGCCGCAGCAGAACAAGCCGAGCAAATCACGGATGATCTTGAACTGTTTCTGCCAGCCGTCCCCACTTTGTTGTTTCCGGCGTTGGAACATCGAACATTGGTTCACGAAACAGAAAATAATATTTTCGCTTTGGCAGACGATTTATTCGGTCAACGGATTCAGGTTTTGAAACAATTATTGGAGAGTTTCTGTTCACAAATGATTATTGTTGTACCAATTTTGTCGTTGTTACAACAAGTTCCGTCAAAAGAACTTCTTACGGAGCGTACACAAATCCTTCAGGTTGGCAATCAGATTGATCCTGTCCGGTTGCGTCAATTTCTTATTGAAAGCGGTTATCACAACACGCCGGCGGTTGATTTACCGGGGGAGTTTGCGGTTCGCGGTTCGATTTTTGATCTTTTTGCTCCTGATTGGAAGCAACCGGTTCGTGTTGAGTTTTTCGATGAAGAAATCGAATCAATTCGCCGTTTTGATCTTGTTACGCAGCGGTCGCTTGAAAATGTGAACAAAATTGATTTGACCCGATTATTACCCGACGAAGCGATTGGAGCGTCGTTGCTTGACTATTTACCGCCGGCTTCGCCAATCATTCTCGTCGAACCACGCGAAATCCAACTTGAAGCACAACGACTTTATGGATAAAATTCAAGAGGTTGGGCTATTCATCAAAAACTTTTCGCTGAAAGGTTGCCTACCTATTGAATTTATCCATAGAGATGAAAATTCCATTGAATAATTACAAAAATTTTATGCCGAAAGAACCATCACGATTTTACCGTTGGGAATTACTTTTCCTGCTTTTTTGTGCTTATTTTCTGCATCAGGCGGATCGGGCGATTTTCGGTGTTTTGCTTCCGTCCATTAAGTCGGAACTCGGTTTAAGTGATACACAACTCGGATTGACCGCATCGGTTCTCTTTTTAGTTCTTGCCGTCATGGTTCCGGTTGCCGGTTTTCTCGGTGACCGTTGGAGCAAGAAAAAGATTATTACCGGCAGTCTGATTTTCTGGAGTGTTGCAACAATGTTGACCGGTTTCGCACGCGGACTTGGAGGTTTAATCCTTTTTCGTAGCGTTGCAACCGGCGGCGGTGAATCATTTTACGGTCCCGCTTCCACTGCACTCATTGCGGCTTATCATGAGAAAACCCGTGCGATTGCCTTGTCGATTCATCAGGCGTCGCTTTACATCGGAATTATGTGCAGTGGTTTTCTTGCCGGTTATGTTGCCGAATTATTCGGTTGGCGTTTTGCGTTTTATCTTTTCGGTAGTTTCGGAATTTTGCTCGGTTTTATTCTTATTTTTCGGTTGCGCGACGCTCCACAAATCGGTACGATAAATGAAAAAACAATTTCGCCGTTTCAGGCGGTACTCATTCTGATTCGTATTCCGACGGTGTTACTTTTAACGGTTGGTTTCACGGCGATTGTGTTTGTCAACAATGCTTATTTGACTTGGATGCCGACTTTTATCAAGGAAAAATTCGCTTTGACACAAATAGAATCCGGCGGATACGCAATGTTTTATCATCATCTTGCGGCGTTGATTGGAGTTCTTGCCGGAGGTTTGTTTGCCGACATGATGGTGTTACGTTTTCCGCGTTTTCGGATTTTGTTACAATCCGTAACAATGCTGCTGGGAACTCCGTTAATTTTTATGATAGGAAACGTTCACTCGCTTGCCTCGCTATGGATAACGATTTTCCTTTTCGGCGGTATGCGCGGTCTTTACGAATCAAATACTCACGCTGCTATGTTTGATGTGATACCTTTGTCGTTACGTTCAACAGTTGTCGGACTGATGATTATGACGGCATTTTTGTTCGGTTCATTTTCACCGTTGTTACTCGGCTGGCTGGGTGATATTTACGGTACGGAAAAAGGGTTGGCGTTTGGATTTCAGATTCTTTCGTTTACATGGCTTCTGGGCGGATGTTGTGTATTTAGTAGTTTTTTTATAACATTTAATAAAGATCAACAAAAATATAAACCATGACTAAACCTTCCTATCAACAAGACGCGGAACATTTTTTGTTACACGAGACGCAATTCCATCTTGGTATGATGTTGACCGAACAACCGCATCCGAAAACATGCGGACTTTCCGACAAACTTGCCGAAGATACGGTTGCCGGTCTTGCCATGCTTCTTTCTGTTGACGACGACTTGCCGCCGGTTGCAAAGAAAACACTCGAATCAATTCCATTTCAAAAATTACGCAACGATATTTTGGCAACACTGGAATCAGGTAACCGTATTTTTTTCAGCGGTTGCGGCGCAACAGGACGGCTTGCAATTCTTTTGGACGCCGCCCACCGAAAATTTTGTGCTAAAAATTCACAACGTTTTCCTGAACACCGGAAATATTTTGAAACACTTTCTGAACAAACTTTTTCGGTAATGACCGGCGGAGATTTCGCATTGATTCGTTCTGTAGAATCTTTTGAAGATTATATTGTGTTCGGAAAACGTCAATTATTTGACGCTGGTATTAAAGCGGGCGATTGCCTTATTGCCGTCAGTGAAGGCGGTGAAACTTCTTCCGTGATCGGAACAATTCATGCGGCATTGGAAACGGGACTTCAAACACATTTTTTGTTCAACAATCCTTCCGATCTTCTCGTTCAAAAAATCGAACGTTCCCGAACCGTGATTGAAAATTCCCGTGTCAATATTGTGAATCTTGCCACTGGAGCGATGGCGATTGCCGGCTCAACACGAATGCAGGCAACAACAATTGAAATGTTAATTATTGGGCTTGCTTTTGAGTCTGCTCTTGCCGAACATCTCCGAAAAACACTTCCGCCTAATATCGTGCAAAAAATAGGTAACTTTCCGCAAACGCCGTTTGAAGGGTTGGAACGATTCGAGTGTTTGCTTCGGCAACTGCGGCAGCAGGACAATCTCAAAACTCTTGCCGGAGTAACAGATTTCGAATATTCCATTTATCATGCACATGGTCTTATTACTTATTTTTCGGACGAATATTCAATTGATATTTTCACGGACACAACGGAACGGTCGCCGACTTTCAAGATTCCTCCTTTCCGTTCGATATTCGAAAAAGACGCACCGGCATCTTGGGCTTTCGTTAAAGACCCGCTAAGAACAACACCGGAAGCATGGAAACATTTATTGGGACATGTGCCGTGTTGTCTTGCGTGGAAATCGGACGATTACCGAAACATGAATGTTGCGGAAAATATTATCGCCAATCCGCCGGAAATCGGTATTGATATTTTGTCCGCTTATAAAATCGGCAACGAAAAAGATTCATCACGATTCGCGGTTTCACCCAATGCGGCTGTTGCTTTTTTGGTTGGTCAAAACGAAGTCGGACATCTTGCGGGAACTGACCAATGGTTTCAGGCGTTCTGGAACACCGGCAAGTGTTTCGAAAAACAGGCTGCTTTGGCGATTGGTTCCAATCGTCCGGATTCTGTTACAGCGTTATGGAACGGCGGTCTTTTTTTCATTGAAACCGATTTGCCGGAAAGTCCGCTTGATCTTTTTTCCCATTTGGCGGCAAAACTTGTTTTGAATAATATTTCAACAGCAACAATGGGCAAACTAGGTCGTTTGACCAGTAATTGGATGGCTCATGTTGATGCAACAAATAAAAAATTGATTGACCGTAGTATTCGTTTGGTTGCAGAATTAACCGGTTTCGATTACGATATTTCTTGTCTGGCTATTTTCAAAACACTTCACGAAATACGTTCATGGTCGGAAGACCGCCGAAAAACCGTTTCACCGGTTGCTTACACTATTGAGCAAATTAAAAAAGGCGGCTACCACACGATTACCGACGCGCACAAACTCCCGCCAACGCTTTATGCAGAAAACTGAAAATCATAGATATTTTGTAATTATTCAGAGGAATTTTTGTTAAAAATTTATAAAGGTAGGCAAACACAAGGTAAAAAATATAAGGTGGGCGACCTTTCGCTGAAAGGTCGCGTCGGCGTCAGCCGACAGTGAATTAGATTAACAATGGTAAATTGTGTTATCTTCCGTTTTGGAATCGGATTATCGCCATAAATGTACTGTGTTAGTCATAAAATTGGATTTTTATAACTAGTAGCAGCCAAGTATCGACACTTGCTGGTACTTGGCTGGTAATTATTAACAATGTCAACAACTAAAATGAAACAGAAAGCAACAAAAACAGAAAACATTGATTCACAACGGTTGTCTGGACAACCGAATAATCCTCATGATCGGTTTGCTCGCAAGACATTGGGAAACCTGTTGTATGTTGGTAATTTTTTATTACATTACGCTGATCCAATTGTTGTTCAAAATATTGATTTGGACAACTTGACGGCGGCACCGACTCATCAATTGAGTGAAACTCTCAAAGAAGTGATTTCGGACGTTTCGTTTGCTGCTCATTTACACGATAACAAATTCGGTTCGGATGTCTTACTGTTTTTGGAACATAAATCCAAACCAAGCCGTTTAGTACCGCTTCAATTGGGAACACAATGTTTTTTGGTTTTATACTTTAAGTGGACGGAAACGGGTTATTCCGAAAATTACGTTCCGTCTATTCCTTTGATGATTCTCGTGTATAATGGAGAAGAAGATATTGACGAAGAGATGTTTCTTCAGGATATTTTTCCGGAAATGAAGGACTATCTTCGCCAATACGTACCGCAATTTCGGGTTGTGGTGATTAACCTGAAACGGTTTAATTACGATAATCTGCCCGGCGAACCCGAAATCCAAGCGATTGTCGAGTCCTTCAAACGGGCAACCGATGGAACTTTCGGCAGCCATTTGAGCGGAATTTTGGAACGGGTTAAATCTGCCAAGTTGGGTAAACAACAAACGTTGGATTTAACCACTAATATCGTCCGGTATTGCACTTGGATTAGTGCACTTACTGAAGAACAGTTAACTCAATCCATTACACAAGTTTATGACGGAACGGAGGGTCTTGAAATGGTAACTAATGTTAAAAAAGGATTTATTCAGGAAGCAATTGAAATCGGTGAAAAACGCGGTGAAAAACGTGGTGAAAAACGCGGTAAATTAAGTGGCAAGATTGAGGCAATTCAGGATATCCTGAGCGATAGATTCGGGCGAGTTCCCAAAGATATCATCAATTCCTTAAAGAAGCGAAAAGACGTGATTGCATTGAAGTCTCTGGTTATTCATGCGTCGAATTGTTCGTCGTTGGACGATTTCGCCGCTGACCTGTAAGAAGAATAGTTACATATAATCAATAATCAATATAACCGATGTGAGATTCGTGATTTGGATAAGAAAATAAGTCTTATAGTGTCTCAATATAAAGACGAATTGTGCTGCGCTATTAATGCGGCACTTGATGCGGCAACACAATTCGATGCGGATTGTCCTGTTCGGCTTTGTGAGGCAATCCGGTATAGTCTTCTTGCTTCCGGTAAGCGGCTTCGCCCCATCTTCGTACTCACCGCTTGCGAACTCTGCGGCGGCGATCGGCAACAAGCAATTCCGGTGGCATGTGCAGTTGAGATGATTCATGCGTATTCGTTGATTCATGACGATTTACCGGCAATGGACAACGATGATTTGCGTCGCGGTTTACCGACATGCCATAAAAAATTCGACGAATCGACGGCAATTCTAGCCGGTGATGCGTTGCTTGCGTTGGCGTTTGAAATGCTCGGCAACTTGACACCGCCGGAACTTGCGGGACGATGTTGTAAGGAATTGGCGGTTGCGGCTGGTCCGTGCCAGTTGGTTGGCGGTCAGATGGATGATGTTTACCGTGCCGATTCCCTTGAATCCGGCAGTATCCAGAGTATCGAACATATTCACCGCCGTAAAACCGGAGCCTTGATTCGAACATCGCTTCGGTTGGGCTGCTTTGTTGCCGGAGCGTCTGAAAAACAACAAATTGCTCTTGATGAATTTGGAATCCATTTCGGTTTGGCGTTTCAGATTACGGACGATTTGCTGGATGTTCTCGGTAACGAACAAACCGTCGGTAAACGGCTTCACAAAGATATGGAAAATGATAAATGGTCTTATCCGCGATTTCTCGGTGTTGACGGAGCAAGACGCGAAGCGAAACGAACTCTCGAACTCGCGGAACATTCGCTTGATTTTTTCCGAAACGATAATATTCCCAATCATATTGCACTTGAAACGTTTTACAGTATGGTAAAACACCTCGCCGAACGCGAAAAATAAACAAAATATAAAAAAGAAAAATGGTAATATTTCAGTGGAATTTCTCCATTAACCGACTTTGTGATAAAACTCATCAGGTGGGCAACCTTTCACTGAAAGGTTGCGTCGGCGTTAGCCGACTTTGCCCCTTGTTTTGACTGGCAACCAGATTCCGAAACAGTTGGCAACAATGAATTGCTTTCGTTAATCTGGTTCACAGTCGGCGAGTCGCCGACGCAACCGTTCAGCGAACGGTTGCCCACCTTATGTTTGCCCACTTTAATGTTTGCTCATCTGATGTTTGCCTACCTTTGAATAGTTTACTGATATTTATATTTTTGGGGTGGAAAGTGTAATTTAGACCTTCCCCTTGCAAAAAAAGCAAAAAAATGATACTATACTTAGTAATTTCTTTTTTGAAGGGCTGTTTTCTTCGGAAATGTTTCGAATCAACAGCGTGGAAATACTAAAATTTATAAAATTTTAGTAAAACTAAAAATTAATTTTACCTTTCTTTGTTATAAGGAACAAAAACATCATGGTCACATCGACTTCGGAATTTGATTTGAAACAAACCGTTTTGTTTGACGGACCGTTTGGCCCCATTGAAACAGAACGATTAGCCCATGCCGTTGGTTATGATTTCACTCAATTCGAGGTTCTTCGCGAAGCGATCAACGAATTGGAGTTGAAGGAAATGCGTGAAGAACTCAGTCCAGCCGGTCGAGTTCGGCTTGGAGTTAGCCTTTACTTAGCGGGAAGGTATGAACTTTCGGCGGCAGCACTCAAAAAAGGCGATAGTGGAGCATTGGCGTTGTATTATCTTGCGCGGTCTTATTTTGCGTTGCGGCGGTACGAGGAAGCCTTAAAACATTACGACCTTGCCCAAAAAACCGGATACAGTCCTGATGTTTGCCGTCTTGGTATGGCGGAAGTTTATCGATATCAGAATCATCCGGCGGAAAGTCTCAAAGAGTTGGACAAACTTTCCGGTGCTATCGAACAAACCGCCGAATATCTGTATCAACGCGGTGCAACAATTGCGATGTATGGGAATCTGGACGAAGCGGTTAAGTTGTACGAGCGTGCAGTGGCAACAGATAAGAATCATACAGGGGCGTTGTTTGGGCTGGCGTTGGAACGGGAACGCGGTGGATATGACGAAGAGGCACTTGATTTGTATAAAAGAGCGGTTGCCCATTTTCCCACCAATATCGGAACCTTGTTTAATCTTGGGCTTCTCTACGAAGATTTGGAACAATACGATCAAGCGGTTATT
>JAISBG010000359.1 GCA_031266315.1 Planctomycetaceae bacterium
GAAATAATCGCGAAACGTTCACCGCAAAACAATACGGCAAAGAATGAATGACGTATCGCAATTAAATCAGATTTATAGTTTATATAAAACGAAACTGGACGTCAATAGAAATCTCTAAATTTTTAATTTCTTTTCTGATTATTTTAATTTTTTTGTGAAATTTCACTGAATAATTACGAAATTTCCTGATTCCACCGGATTGGAAGTTTCCCACCGGAATTGTCAAATAATCAGGTGGGTGACCTTTCGCTGAAAGGTCGCGTCGGCGTTAGCCGACTATGAACCCGATTAACGACGGCAAACGGTATTGCCTTCCGTTTTGGAGTCGAGTAAGACTCAACCGGCGCAACCGTCCAGCGGGCTTTTTGATAAATAGCCCACCTCTTTTCGCCATTTCCGCGATTTTTTTGTGTTTCGCGTTTAAAACGAACTTTTTAATGCTTGAGTATCTAATCCGGTGGAATCAGAAATTTTTCATTTGTTTAGTTGGGGCTACTTGCCGTCGAAACTTTTTTTTGCTTTAATTACGTTTTCGTTATTTCTTGTCCCGCTGGAGATAAAATGTTGGGATGCCTTTGACTAATAACAAAGAGCGAATAACGAAAATTCCGCTAAGATATTACAAGAATTATCCTCAATCTTTTTTAACACACAAAAAATGAGTACACACGATATTTATTCAACCGAAGTTCCGCCGCCGAATTCATCGCCGTCAGGTTCAACACCGGGTAGCGGACGGTTTACGCCGCCGCCTTATCAACCGGTTTATTTCCAACCGGAACCACAAGTCGGTTGCGGAACCTATTTGTTTCGCTTTGTGATAATTTTGCTTGTTGTGGGATTCATCGGTATGGCTGGTTTGTTCCTGTTGCTTGTGGTTGGAACCGCAGCCGTTTCTCTACAACAAGTTTCGGAAACAGCCTTGACGGAGAAATTTATTTTGGGCGATCAAAGTGCCAAAAATAAAGTTGCCGTTATCACGGTTGAAGGTGTAATCACCGGTTCGGAAGACGGGTTTATTCCTAAACAAATTCGTCAGGTTTTGAACGATTCCAATGTTAAAGCAGTTGTTTTGCGGGTAGAATCGCCCGGCGGAACAATGTCGGGAAGCGATTATTATCATCATTTACTTACGAAAATGAAAAAAGAACGGGATATTCCGATTGTGGTCAGCATGGGGTCGATTGCCGCCAGCGGAGGATATTATATCGCGATGGTCGGCAACGAAATCTATGCGGAACGTTCAACTATTACCGGCTCTATCGGTGTTATCGTTTCGCTTTTCAATGGGCAGGAACTTTGTGAAAAAATCGGCGTGGAATCAACGCCGATTACAAGCGGTTCGCTCAAAGCAATGGGAAGTTTTTCCAAACGAATGAGTAATGAAGAAAAGGAAGTTTGGCAACGGCTTGTCGATGATAGTTTTAAACGTTTCAAACAGGTGATTCGTGACGGGCGCAATGTATTTGCTGAAGATGCCGATAAACTCGATCAGTTGGCAACCGGACAAATCTATACTGCCGCCGAAGCCAAAGAACAAGGTCTTATTGACGAAATCGGTTTTCTTGATGATGCGATCAAAAGGGCAATGGATTTAGCGGCGTTGACGGAGAGTAATTCCAAAGCAATTCGTTACAAACCCAAATTGAGTTTCATGGATGCTCTACTCGAAAGCCGTGCAACACCGGCTAAGTTCAGTGCGGAAACCATTGCCGAAATGGCAACTCCGCGTGTTTATCTCCTTTGCCCGTATGTTCCGCCAATACCGTGAAATAGTTGATAGTTAATATAGTTAATAATGAATAGTAAATCGTTAAGGACGCAAGCGGAATATTTATTATTTGTTATTTAATTTATTAAAGCGTTTCGGTAAATAATCCGCTTGCGAACTATTCACTATTTACTATTAACTAAATGGGACATTTGCCGGAATTGATTCAGGATTTAGGTTTGATACTCATGGCTGCTGCCGTGATGACGTTGTTGTTCAAACAATTCCGTCAACCTATTGTTCTTGGCTATCTTATTGCGGGGTTTCTGGTCGGACCGCATTTTCATTGGTTTCCAGATGTTCAGGATCAGAAAAGTATTGAAATCTGGTCGGAGATCGGAGTCATTTTCATGCTGTTCGGTCTCGGTCTTGAGTTTAGTTTCAAAAAACTGGTCAATGTCGGCAAAACCGCCTCGATTACGGCAACATTTGAAATCTTTGCAATGATTCTTGTTGGTTTCGTTGTTGGTCGGATGTTTGACTGGAGCACCATGAGCAGTCTTTTTCTCGGAGCGATTCTTTCCATGTCTTCGACAACAATTATTGTGAAGGCATTTGACGAGCAAGGTTTAAAGGGACGAAGTTTTGCGCCGATTGTTTTTGGCGTATTGATTGTTGAAGATTTGATAGCGATTTTGCTTTTGGTTTTGTTGGGTTCTATTGCGGTGACTCGGCATTTTTCCGGCGGCGATTTATTGTACTCGTCGCTTCAACTCCTTTTCTTTTTAATTCTTTGGTTTATTCTTGGAATTTACCTTCTTCCGGCGTTTTTACGTTTCTGCCGTAAGTTGTTGACGGACGAAATTCTTTTAATTGTTTCGATTGCGCTTTGTCTTATGATGGTAAGTATTGCGGTTCGGGTTGGTTTTTCTGCGGCATTGGGTGCGTTTGTTATGGGATCGCTTCTCGCCGAAACGTCAAAAGGAACAAAAATCGAACATCTGACTTTACCGGTCAAAGACCTTTTTTCCGCGATATTTTTTGTTTCGGTTGGAATGTTGATTGATCCGGCGGTTCTCTGGAGTTATTTCGATACGATTCTTATTATTGTTATGATTACAGTGATCGGCAAATTTTTAGGAACTGCGACGGGTGCTCTTATTTCCGGTTGCAGTATAAAAAATTCGATGCAGGCGGGAATGAGCATGGCTCAGATTGGCGAATTTTCGTTTATTATCGCAACACTTGGCAAAACGCTCCATGTAACCGATGATTTTTTGTATCCGATTGCCGTTGCGGTTTCGGCGGTAACAACATTTACCACGCCGTATCTTATTAAGAGTTCTGATTCGGTGGCGGGTTGGCTGAACGCGCGGATTCCCGAACGGGTTCAACTTCAACTTTTGAAATATGAAACCGCAATGACGGATTCAGGCAGGGAAAGTTCGCTTTCATTGCTCTGGAAAGTACATGGAATTAAAATTGTTCTCAATTCGGTGATTGTTATTGGAATTGCGTTGGCGGTTCGGTATGCGGCGGTTCCGATTTTGGGCGAAAACTTTTTCCAAAGACAACCAACACTGGCAAGTTATGGAGCATGTCTTGTTGCGTTATTGCTTTCCGCGCCGTTTCTCTGGGCAGTGTTTATGAGTGGTCGTTTGCGTCCGGGAGATTATGACACGGAAACAATTGCGGTATTGCAACGATTACAAATTGGGGTGTTAGTGATCCGGCTTTTTATTGGTTGTATTCTTGTTGGAATTGTTATCGCTAACTTCACATCAATTTATGCTTTTTCCGGTTTTATATTGATTCCGGTTGTTGTATTGGTTGTGCTGTTGTTTAGCCGTCATTTTGAACCATTGTACGGTAAAATCGAAAACCGGTTTGTTTCGCATCTGACAGACAAAGAGCAAGCGGAAATTCAAGCGAAATCGAAATTGCCGGGTCTTGTGCCTTGGAATGTTTCGCTAACGGAATTTGAATTATCGCAACATTCTACGCTTGC
>JAISBG010000185.1 GCA_031266315.1 Planctomycetaceae bacterium
TTTGATTCACTGTCGGCGAAACGCCGACAGTGAATCAAATTAACAACGGTAAATGGTATTGCTTTCCGTGTTGGAGTTAATGCAAACTCAACCGGCGCAACCGCCCAGCGGGCGGATTGCCCACCTCTTTTCGCGTTTAAAACGAACTTTTCAAGGCTTGGACACCTAATACGGGAGAATCAGGAAAATTGAAAACAATTTTCTATAATGTATTGATTTAACAATTCAAGGATAAAATCTATTGACGATTGTAATCCACTGCTCCTACAGGGCGATGGCGTTTTTGTAACAACCCGCCGCATTGCGGCGGGTTGTTACGCAATGTCCTTTCAGGACGAAATATATGTTAATGTAAACATTGATGAAACTCATAAACTAAATAGACAGTTACTCTGCAACAATGTCGGTTCTGTTTATTTTATGGAACGATTACTGTTTTGATAACATGGAAAATATCGGTGTCATCCACATATTGTCCCGAAAAATTCCAAAATTGAGCGGCTTTTTGATCGGTTCCTTTAATTCGTTTCAGAAAAAGATCGGCTCCTATTCCTTTGGCGTAAAGCGGAACCAACGCATTGGTATGACCGCTGGAACCATACTGAACACCGGGAGCCTTACCACGGCCATTATTTTGAACTTGCCGGAACTCGTTGAAAGAATCACCTTCATCATAAACACCATTATTATTGTCATCATTATAGGTTGCCGGTCCCCAGATTTGACCGGTTTCATGATCCGCTGTTACAACAACCAATGTTTCCGTCCAAGAACTGTTCTTTTCAACCCAATCAATTACCGTATCAACTGTTTTTGAAAAACCGGTGTGTTCCAAAACACTCTTTTCCGTATTGCGACCGTGATTGGCGTGATCAATCGCGCCGCCCTCAATCATCAGGATAAAACCGTTTGAGTTGTTCTTGGTCAACACATTCAGAGCCGCAAGCGACATTGTTGATAAACTCGGAAGTTCCTTCCAATTGGTATTTTTGTAATTTTTCTCAAGAAGTTCACGGGTTTTCGCAACATCGTCCAGATTGCCGTCAACCGGAGGAAGAGCACCAAGAGAACGGACAACACCAATAACTTTATCAGGAATAATTCCCTTGCCCGCAGCAAGCTCTTCAAATTGCTGTTTCGTTTCAATAACATTGAAACCGTTTAATGTTCCCGATTTCATTATTTCCCAATTTTTTTCGCCATCAACACAATTGAAACGTTTTGTTTTCGCTTTTTCGTCTTCGTTATCTTTAATTTTGATCGGTTTACCGTATTCATAAAACGGATGTCCGCAGCCCATGACAACAGAAAGATGACTTGTTTTCGATACCATTTGCCGAAAAATTGTTCCTAAATCACCGCGTTCGGCTTCGTGTGCGGAAAATCCTGCGGGTGTTGCGTGGGACATGGGAACTGTTGTAACCGTTCCGGCTTTTTTACCGTGCTTCACCGCAATCTCCGAAATCAATTCAATCGGTTTTTTATCGTACGTCATGCCAATTCTTCCGTTGCTCGTTTTGGTACCGCCGTGAATCGCCGTACTTGATGCGGCGGAATCGGTTGTTCTCGTAAACTCGGTGCCTTGTGTTCCGTTGGCAATCGTTTCCCAAAACACACTCGGATCATAACCTGTTACACCGGCAGGAAGTTCGACATCCTTATTCGTACGCGAATAAGTCGTACAACCAATCGCCACCGGAAATGTCTGATAACGCTGCTTTCCGGCTTCACCGTAACGGTAATATGTTCCAGCCCATTCGGAATTGAAACCATTGCCGTCGCCAATCAGAATAATCACATTCTTCGCTGTCTGCGCTGAACCAACAACTGCAAAGAAGAACAAATAAATCATCAGAAACGAAATTCCGGTAAAAAATTTTTTTGTCATAATAAAATTGTCCTAGTAAATGGTGTAGTTAAAGTTGAAACAAAATAATAATTGCCGAAACAAAAAAAATTGTTCTGTCGGCAATATTTTATTCTCATTATTTTAATGCATTTCGCGTCCGCCGGTGATATTGATTGCCTGACCGGTCATGTAGGCGGCGCGGTCGCCGGCTAAAAAGCAAGTTACATTAACCACGTCTTCAATTGCGGCAAGCCGTCCCATGGGAACTTTTGCCGTAAAAATTTTGACAATCTCGTCATGCGGCATTTTCATGTTATCAACATAATCGGCGGAAACATTATTCCAAACGCCGGTTGCTTCAGTAAGTCCCGGACAAACACAGTTGACACGAATATTCTGTTTCGCAACTTCGTAAGCGAGAGATTGCGTCAAAGTGATCACGGCTCCTTTGGCGGAACTGTACGCACTCATCAATGCCGAACCGGTTTTTCCCGACTTACTGGAAAAGTTGACAATAGAACCATGCCCTTGAGATTTCATAACCGGCATAACTTCTTTAATGAACAAAAATGTTCCTTTGACATTAACAGCAAAAACGAAATCCCAATTTTCTTCGGAGATTTCCTCAATTTTACCGCCTTTTCCCGTAACACCGGCAACATTGATCAAAACATCAATATTCGTTCCAAATTCTTTTCGGCAGGTATTTACAACCGCGTTGACCTGAACCGCTTTGGTACAATCGGCGGCTAACGAACGACTATTTGTTCCGAGTTCGGCAACAATCGCATCAAGTTTCGACTGATCGAGATCCGTCAGAAACACTTTGCCGTCTTCCTCAACAATACGCTTCGCAAGACCTTGACCAATAGTTCCGGTCGCGCCGGTAATTAAAACAACTTTATTTGAAAATTCCATTCTTCTTTCCTGTAAATGTTTTTTGAAATAAAAATAAAACACACAAAAAAATTGATAATAAGTAGTTACACAAACGAATTAAATCCGCTACGGTCAATATTCCGCTTGCGTAACTATCCATTCGGCATCTTTTGCAATCTGGGCGGTATCACCGCCCTAACGCAAAAACAACTTCAAAGCATTATACCAGTTCCGAAAACAAACTCAACAGGTTGATTGATTATTTGATTTGTGGTTTGTAAATCTTGGGGGAGAGAGAGAAGTATGTAGGGGAGAGTTAAGAAATGAGAACGGAGAGTGTTGTCTTTCTCAATACTTTTCTGCAAAATTCTTACAACTCATTCGTGCTTCACCGTTCGGCTAGCGGTGTTCTCATGCTCAATCATTTGAAAAATGCTCAGTGCAACCATAACAAAGTCTAACGTTCATTTTGGCAATTTGAATGTTTCCTTCCTACATTGTTTATTTGAACTTATCCAATCCAATTGATTTAAAATCCAAGCCCGGCGGAAATTGGAGACAATCAGCGAAAGCAGATTGATTTTTTTTCTAACTCTGTTATATTAATTTCGTTTCTTAATATTAGCCGTTTTGCCGCAATGTCAAATGGAAAATGAGTACGGGGGAAATGACGTCATATTTTCACAACTTGATAATATAAAATAATTTACGGATAAAAAGTTACCGGACTTTTGAGGAAACATCCGTTAAAATTCAAAATTAACAAAATTAACGGTAATGAAAAAATCGAAAAAACTCCGTGTTACTTTCCGTAAAAACCGATCCAAACGAACACGAATCGACGACTGGACACAACGTTTCGAGGAACACGGTTTTGAAGAGGAATCAGAAATTTCTGTAGAGCGAATCGGCGGTAAAAGTGAATTATCACGCCGTCGTACAGTTATTGGCAAATGGGTTGATTCGAGTGAGGAACATTGTTTCAATATTCTGCCGGAAGTTGATAGTGAAACGATTTTATCCGGTCGTGTTCTCTGTGTTCATGGAGCCAGCAGTATTGTCCAGACAGACGATGGTCGGATATTCCAATGTGTAACCCGCCGGATTTTGAAAACATTATCTACGGAACAACGGCAACCTGTTGTAACAGGCGACCGTGTTCTTATACGTCCGGCGGAAAGTATTGCGGAAGGCGTCAACGAGGCAATGATTGAACGGGTTGAGCCGCGTCATGGAAGTATTTCCAGAGCCAGTAAACACCGAAAACATGTTATTGTTACAAATGTTGATCAAATATTAATTGTAGCGAGTGCAGACCAACCGGCGTTCAAACACAACCTGATTGACCGGCTGCTGCTGACGGCGGAACAAACCGGAGTAAAACAAATTATCTGTATCAATAAAATTGATCTTA
>JAISBG010000378.1 GCA_031266315.1 Planctomycetaceae bacterium
GAACATACGGGAATTGCGCCGTATATTCATCCCGATCTTGACCCGCACACCGCAGTTGCTCGCGGCGCGGCGATTCATGCGGCAATTCTCGAAGCACGGTATCATGCCGGAGATTCACGATTCGGGGACAGAATCAAAAAATTGCTGGTTGGTATTCGTCAAGAAGATGTCAATTCGCATGGTCTCGGTATTGTGGCAATGGATCCGCGCACAAAAAAAGCAATCAATCATATTATGATTCCGCGTAATACAACCTTGCCGTTTGAAGTTACGCAAACATTTCAAACAAACAAGGAAAATCAAACTCGAGTTTCGGTTCAAGTTCTTGAAGGTGATGCGCCTGATCCGATTGCCTGTTCGTTGCTTGGAAAATGTACGATTACCAATTTACCCGAACTTCTCAAAAAAGGCTCACCGGTTGATGTAACTTATTCTTTCGATAAAAACGGACGAATTGCGGTCAATGCCAAAGAAAAAACTTCCGGTCAAGCCGCCGTCATTGAAGTGGAACGACGCGGAACATTGACCGATCAACAAGTCAATTCGTTCACTCAACTGGCTTCAGAATATACCGTCGAATAATTGTAATATCTCAATAATTCAAGAAGTGAGCGATAACTCAAGGGTGGGCAATGTTTTGCTATTTGCTAAAACATCGCGTCGGCGTTAGCCGACTGTGAATTAGATTAACGACGGCAAACTGAATCGCCTTCCATTTTGGAGTCAATAATAAACCAACCGGCGCGACCCTTTTAGCAAATAGCGAAGGGATCGCTCACCTACGAAAGGTTGCCCACCTGATAATTGCCTACTCTACTTTTAACGAAAATTCCACTGAAATATTACAAATTTTTTTAACGAATATGATAGAAACAGAATGGCTCAAACGGTTGCGAAGCCGAACCGGTACAGAACTTTTGGGAGATGATGCGGCGGTGATTGGTGATACAATTATTACTGTTGACATGTTGACCGAAGGAATTGATTTTTTGCTTGGAGAAGTTGATCCGCAATGGATTGGTCGCAAAGCGTTAGCGGTGAATTTGAGCGATATTGCGGCAATGGGCGGGATTCCAACTTCTATTGTTGTTGCGGTCGCACTGCCGAAGTCTGAGGGAATCCAACTCGCCGAACAACTTTACAACGGTATGGAACCGCTCCTTCGGAAATATTCTTTAACGTTGGCTGGCGGTGATACGAACACATGGAATCAGGGATTGGTTATTTCGATTACGGTTTTGGGACGTGTTACACCGCAAGGAGTGTTACGGCGCGGCGGCGGAAAACCGGGCGACCAGATTCTTGTTACAGGACTGCTTGGCGGAAGTATTTTGGAACACCAATTTCTGTTTGAACCGCGAATTTTCGAAGCACTTTATCTGAACGAACATTTCAATCTTCATGCCGCCATCGACATCAGTGATGGTTTTTCGCTTGATTTACATCGTTTATCGGTTGAAAGCGGTCTCGGAGCAACCGTGTACGAAAAATCAATTCCGGTTTCACCAGCGGCGGTTCAATTATCGCAACAAACCGGACGGACACCGTTGGAACATGCTCTTTCGGACGGAGAAGATTTCGAACTATTATTGGCTGTACCGCCGGAGGAAGCGGAAAAACTTCTTGCCTTACAACCGCTTCGTAAACGTTTTAACGTAACACTTTATCCTGTTGCCGAATTAACACCGGAACCCGGTCTTCGTTTTACGGACGGAACCGTTCTCTGTCCGCAAGGCTTTGAACATTAAGCGTCATCAAAATCATTGGTTATTTTTGTTCCGGTTTTTCTGTTTGACTCTTCATTTTCGTTCTGTGGGTATTTATTGAACGTTGGCACTTCTGAACAGTCTATCGTATTATTGCAACGACAATTTATGCCATTGGTTTCCAGCCAACAAATCAATAGCCGTACCCATTCTCCAACGGTTTTCGTTCCTCGAAATATTGTTTTCCATAATATCTTAACATGAAAAAGTCTTGGATATTTCTTAAAGGAAATATCTTCAATGCTAAATTCCATTAATATTGATAACGGAACCAAAAAGTCAATTTCGCTACAATCATGCCAAAATGGAATTAATTTTTTTAGTTTATCTGGAGACATGTTTGCATTTATATCTTCGACTTTAATACTAAGAGTATTTGCTAAAGTTACTATTATCTGACCTACTGTATCAAAATACTCTTTTTCTATGCCTGCATTTTTTAAAAAGAGTAAACAAGCATAATTATCGAAATAATCATTCAATGGAATTTTCATAGATATATTGCGTTAGGGTAGTATAGGGTATTTTCCAAGTAACTATTTTCTGGTTACTCCGACAAATCGAATAGCCCGATAGGGCTTTATTTTCGTAACCGCAGGTCTTTGACCTGCGGTCAAGACCTAATAAAACATCTGCCCGAAGGGCAGGATTTTAACCCGTTACCGTATTAAGTTCTGCCTTTCAGGCAGTAGGAGGTTTGTTGTTACACCGCAGGTCAAAGACCTGCGGTTACCGAAATTAAGCCCTATCGGGCTAAACTGCGACTGATTGCACCGGATTCTGTACAAAGTTGTTAGGGTAATGTCGTCAACGCAGTTACCAGTACCTCAAAATACCAATTTCACACAGTATAGCATGAAAAAGTCTCGGAAATTTCTGCAATATATTGATGAACGTTGGATACGGTGTTATATTGATCTCTGTAATAATCCTTTGTCTCATGTCGATTCCTTTAGAGGTTAAAAGTTTATTTTTTGACAAGATATACATGATTTTATTTTATCCCGTAAATTCTGTAAATCCTGTCAAAAAATAGTTTTTTAGCCGTTCATTTTTTATAACGTAACAACGATGTTGATTGGACCTGTTTTTACCCGTGAAATTACAATT
>JAISBG010000438.1 GCA_031266315.1 Planctomycetaceae bacterium
GGGCGCGTGTGGTGGCTTTGTTGGCTACTAAGGGAAATTGGATAAATAAGGGTTGTATGCTTGAAGCTGTTCGTAAAGCGCGGAATTATTAGGCTTGGGCAACTGAATAGTTACAATTAGATTTTCCAAATGGAAATATCTTGATGTTCGCATAAAGCAACCAAACTCCATGTTTCATTAAATTTCAATTGCGGGTACGCCAAAGGAACGGGAAATGATAATGTACTAATCCGTTTTAATAATTGTGTATCAATAAAGTCAACACCTTCAAAATATCTTGCTGCAATTTTTGTACCGTCGGGAGAACATGAAATCGAATGAATCTCACCGCCGATTCCGTTGATTTTATGCGTAAATTCCCATGTTTTCGTGTCAAGTAATAAAATGGAGCCGTCACGTTTGCCGTAATAAATCCGCTTACCGTCCGGCGAAATGACGCAATCGGAAAAATGTCGGAGTCCAATTTTGTGTCCTCGAATTAACTCACCCGTTGTCGGATTGATGATATGAATCCTTGAAAGTCCCGTAACAATAATAAACGAACCATCAGGCGAAGACGAAATTTCTGAACCCAACAGGTTAAATGAAATAACATGCCGTCTCAGAAATGTTTTTGTATCAAATATCTCGATTGTTTCCATTTTGGAATGAACATAAAACATGGAACCGTCTCCCAAAAAACCGACATTAGGCTGTAATTCCCAATGATCTTTTTTCTTCGGTGCAAAAAATCCAATCCGTTCACAACGCGCAATATCAAACAACTGAATTTCCGGTACATCGTCAGAAATAAGAAGAAATTTACCGTCAGGAGAAAATGCCGTATCGACAATAAAAGGAGGGCAATCATCTGATTCATAAGTTTTCGTAGTACCAAACAGTAATTGTTTCTTTCCATTTTTCAGATTCCATATAACACAATTACATTGGTCGCCGCCAATAAACAACGAATAATCTGGTGAAACAATTTTACCGATATTGTTGCAACTAAAATTAAATTTTCGTGTACGTTTTTCGATGTCCCAAAGTTGTGCGGAAATATCACCAATAGTGAGTAACGATTTACCATCCGGTAGGAAAATCGCTTTGTCAAATTCTTTGACCTGTTTGTTAAAATGATATTTTTCCGTGTTGGATTTTATTGAAACAACACGAAGTACACCATCGTTACAAACTAACATTGATTTTTCATCCGGACAAAAAACGGCACCTTTAAATTCGCCCGATGTATCGAATTCACGTTGAATTTTTGTTTGATATGTCCGTTTGGTTTTAATTTTACCGATAAGTTTAGGCGTTTTCAGTGTTCGCGACAGAGCAACGGATTTGATTTTATCGATATGATAATCTTCATCAATTGGTTCATTCGGATCAATTGTAATTTGTTCTCCGAAGCGAATTTTTGCAACGATAAATCCGTCGTCGGTAATTGACAGTGTTTCCGGTATTATGTCCAACTTTTCGCTTCGGTAAATTTCCTTGCCGCTATTCAAATCCCACAATGAAATATTTAAATTACCCGCAACCGCAATTTTTGTATCGTCCGGCGAAAACACTATTGCAGAAACAGAAAACCAATTTCCATCTAACTTTTGAAACTGTTTTTTTGTTTCAACCGACCACACCGCAATAGAATGTTTAGTTGTTATCGCAAACAAATTACCATCGTGAGACGCAGCGGTTTTCAAACGTAACGAATCATCAATTTCCAGAGTTAAAAGACATTTCGGAGGATCAATTTGCCAAATCTCAACATGCGAATAATTAAAGTATAAAGAAAATTTTTCTCCGTCGTCAAAAAATTTCAAATGATCATAACGTGATTGAGGAACCATGTGAGTGATAAGATTAAATTCGTGCAGACAAATTTTATCTTTGATACGAATAATTTTAAAAATATCCGTGCGGTTATTTTTTCGTTTGTTGCATGTCAAATCGTATTGATAAGCGTATCGTCCGTCCGGTGAAAAATATTTTTTTTCATTAAACTGTTCCAATGAAAGTTTATAAAGTCCTGCAAATTGATTATCCGGCAATGAACCGATTTTTTTTGTTCTTTTATCAAAAGCAGATTGAATCTCCCACACTGCAAATTCACCATACGGAACAAATGTAACAATACGTCTTTCATCAATTCCCCACCATGCCTCTCCAACAGATTTTCCCGCTTTGAATGTGATTAACGTTTTACCATTTGAAACATCAACAACTTTAACCAATCCATCTTGTCCTGTTGCTAATAAGCGTGAACCGTTACTGGAAAATTGAAGCGAATGAACCGTACCGGAAAAAAGATTCAAACGTGATTTCACTTCACCACACGCATCCCAGTAACAAATTTCACCATCACTCGAACCACCGACATAAAATATTCCATCCGGTGAAATCGCACAAGATGTAACAGAATTATTGAGTCCTTTGCAAGTAACAGGTCTTGCCGATTGCCGCAACCAAAATCGTAACGTGTGATCTTCCGATCCGGTAAGAAATTGAAATGTGGAACTGTTATCTATTGCATAATTTTGGATATGTTCGGAATGTGCTTTGAAAACTCTATCTTTTTTGCCGGATGTTACTTTCCAAAGACGCGGCGATTTATCTTGGGCAATTGAAAAAAGTGTTTGGTCGGATTCGATAAACTTTAGGAAAATAATGAATCCTTCGTGACCTGTCATTTGGTGCAGAGATTTGCCCGAAACAATATCCCATATTCGAACAATATTTCCTTCTCCCATTGAACCGGTTGCCGCAAGTTGATTGTTCATTGATAAGGCAACAGCGGAAACCATTTCCTGCGAAGAAAAGGTATAAAGAACACGACCTGAATCAACCTCCCAAATTTTAATCATATTGTCTCGTGAAACAGTAATCAGTTGAGAGTCATCCGGTGAAAATGCCATTGCCATAAATGGATTTGAATAAGCCTTGATATTATGCAGTGTTCGCGTTTCAATTGGATCAAGAATACGCAAAAAACCATTATCGAAACCAACAGCAAACAAAGACCGATTACTCGTCGCCGCAACGTATGTAACCGGATTTTGAGGTTCACCCCAAGTGAGAACATTTTTAACAGTAATAGAATTGGACATGATTTTTCTTAATATCTTATGTTATACTTTGCACGGTTGAAATTTACTCTTTTTGTCTATAAACTTCCTCCGTCCTTTAGGGGCATCGCGTAACAACCCACCGCAACGCGGAGAGTCAATGCTAATACACTTCGCCCTGAAAGGGCAATGGATTAAAATCGCCAACCCGTTTTGTACTGCCCTTGCGGGGCGATGTTTTGGGGGGAACATTACCCACGGCGTTGCGGTGGGCTGTTACGCGATGCCCCTAAAGGGGCGGAGGAGAAAACTTGCGATCCTACTGCACTCTATGAAAACAATTGCTCGTATGTTACAATCCAAACATTATGTTCATCTC